>CALJEJ010000066.1 GCA_938074745.1 uncultured Endomicrobiia bacterium | reverse complement strand
TTTTTAATTTTACGAGGAGGTGAAGTAGTATGGAAGAAAAAAAAGAAGCGTTAGGGATGATAGAAACTCGTGGTATGATAGGTATGGTGGAAGCTACGGACGCTATGGTGAAAGCAGCAAAAGTAAGACATATTGGGTATGAAAAAATAGGTACCGGACTGGTAACAACGTTTGTTCGTGGAGAAGTTGGTGCAGTCCGTGCAGCAGTTGAAGCAGGTGCTGCCGCTGCACAAAAAGTTGGTGAGCTTGTATCAGTACACGTAATACCAAGACCACATGAGTATCTTGAAAAATTATTAGAAAAAATAGAACGGGAGTATAACAGATAAAAATTCTAATGGATATAGAAAAAATTACAAATATTGTAATAGAAGAATTAAAAAAATTGGGTTATAAAATAGAATCTCGAGCCAACGACGTTTCTTATATGAACAAAGTAGATAATCAACCTTATAAGAGAGGTTTTTTTCTTCAAGATAATTTTCTTAAAAATAAGTTTGGCAGTTATAGCACATTGCCGAAAGGTAAAAAGTTGATTACTGAATATGATGTCAAGAATTATCTAAAAACGTTTCCTGAGACAAAAGAATTTGTTGTAGCTGAAAATACAATTTTAGGTCCGTTAGCAGAAGATTTTTTGAACAGTTTAGGTATAAAAATAGTCTACAAAAAGTAATACAAAGGAAACATTATGAATATAGACCAATTGTTACAATTGATGATAAAATCTGGTATTTCAGATATACATTTTAAGGCAGGTTCTCCTCCACTAATAAGAATGAATGGTAAATTAATTTCTACCAATTATGATAAACTTTCAGCTGAGACAATTGAAAAAATTGCATACAGTTTATTAACTCCACAAAATAAAGCAATTTTTGAACAAGAAAATGAGTTAGATTTTGCGTATTCTATTTCAGGAGTTGTGCGTTTCAGAGTAAATATATATAAACAAAAAAATTCTATTGCGTTGACATTAAGAGTAATCCCGTTAGAGATAAAATCATTTAAAGAATTAAATTTGCCTGAAGATGTTCTTGTTGAACTTTCTAACGCTACACGAGGGTTAATTTTAATTGCAGGGATTACAGGTTCCGGAAAAACAACTACATTAAATTCTATGTTAAATTATATAAACGAAAATTTCCAGTATAACATAATAACTATTGAAGACCCAATTGAATATTATCATGTAGACAAGAAATCTTCAATTTCACAACGTGAAATTGGTTCTGATACAAAATCGTTCAAGAACGCATTAAAATATGTCTTAAGACAGGACCCTGACGTTGTAGTAATAGGTGAGATGCGTGAGTTTGAAACCATATCTGCAGGTATCACTGCTGCAGAAACTGGTCATTTAGTGTTGTCAACTATCCATACTATAGATGCTGTACAAACTATTGATAGAATTATAGATAGTTACCCACCTCATCAACAAAAACAAGCAAGGATACAGTTAGCCAACGTGTTAAAAGGTGTAGTAGCACAACGGTTATGTTTACGTGCTGATGGTAAAGGTAGAATTCCAGCTACAGAAGTACTTATAGGTACTTCATATGTTAAAAAGCTTATCTTAGAAAATAAAACACAAGAGTTATATAAAGCAATGGAATCAGGAGAGTATTATCGTATGCATACGTTTGACCAATCATTACAAAAGTTGTACAATGCTGGATTGATAACCTATGAAGAGGCGATGGATAAAGCAACCAACCCTGAAGATTTACAGTTAAAACTTCGTGGAATTTCTCAAACTAAAGGATAAAAACTTAAAATAAAGATATGACACATAACGAAAAAGATACTAATTTAGATAACATTTTAAAAGAACTTCATAAAGTTTTAGATGAGATTACTTTAGAAATAAAAACGGAAGGTTCACTATCACAAGATATAGAAAACAAAAAAGAAAAAATAGAATCATTAAAATCAGCATTAAAATCTTCTTTTGAAAAAACTGAGTTAGAAACAAAATCTGACAAAATTCCTACTGTTGAGTTACAACCTTCATCAGTTAATCAACAACTTAATGTAGAACAACAAGTTGGTGAAAATAAGAATATTTTACAAGAACCTGTATCAGAACAATTAAAAGATGCTGTAATAAGTCCTACTCAAACACAACAAAAAAGTGAATTTGTGCCTCAACAAGAAAGTTCTGTTACAAAAGTTAACACTGTACTGATTTATCCCCAAAGTATACCTGAGACAGAAAGTTTATTTTTAGAAAACATAACTTCAACTTTAAAACGTGTATGTAAAAAACCAATTTCTTTAGAACTGGTATGGAAATTACAGTATACTGATGTGAATAAAGATTTAATTTTACAATATCCTACAATTTTGGATCAGATTAAATCTTTAAATACTACAGCATTGTTTATAGTTGAAACAGAAACAACAAGTTTGGAAGAATTTATATCTAAAATTTCTCCGTTCGTGTTATTAACCAAAGTAATAAAATTTTCTGAACTAAAAATGAAGTCAGTTTATTTAGATATAGCAATAGATATGTTATTAGCAATAAAGTAGACGTTTTAAAAATACTATTTTATACACAATAACCTAAAAATTATGATATCATCTTGGGAATTAAAATTTTCACCTGTAGAAAATTATCCTGACAGATATAGACTTATATTAAAATGTTCCTATGAAGATTCTGAAGAAGTAGAAAGATATCTTAAACAAGAACTAAATTTAGAAGTTTCACCAAGGTTTCAGTTAACTTCTGATGAATATGGTATATACATTTATTCTTTACCACAACAGATAAAATCAGTTTTAACAGAGAAGTTGTTTTCTATATGTAAGAAAGGGATTGTGATAGAAGAAGAATTAACCAGAAGAGCTACTTCAACGAGTGAATTACCTTCCGAGTTGACTGACATGTTATCAAGTTTAGTAAAAAATATGGCTGAGAAAGTTATCACATCAGAAAAGGAAGATTTAATCAATTCAGCGAAACATTCTAAAACACACATAGCAGAAAAACCTGCTACTGAAGTATATTATGGTTTGCCGTTGAACCCTAAGTATACATTTGAAAATTTTGTTGTTGGTACCAACAACAGGTTTACTCACGCTGCTGCGTTAGCAGTAGCAGAGAATCCTGGAAAAACTTATAATCCCCTATTTATTTATGGTGGTGTGGGGTTAGGTAAAACTCATCTTATGCAGGCAATTGGTCATTATGTGAAAACAAAACGTCCTTTAACAAAAGTAGTGTATATCACTGCTGATAAATTTGTATCCCAAGTAATAGAAGCAATACGACAAGGTACTATACAACAATTAAGAGAATGGTATAGTAATATAGAGTTGTTGTTAGTTGACGATGTACAATTTATGGCAGAGTCGGAATCTACTCAAGAAGAATTTTTCCATATTTTTAATTCTCTTCACCAGTATGGCCGCCAGATTGTTTTAACTAGTGATCGTCCACCAAAATTGTTAACTACCTTAGAAGACCGACTCAGGTCAAGGTTTGAGTGGGGACTTATTGCAGATATTAAATCTCCTTCGTTAGAGACACGAGTTGCAATTTTAAAGAAGAAAAGTGAAGAGGAGCATATTAATATTGACGATAATATTTTGTTATATGTTGCATCCAAACTTAAATCAAATATTCGTGAACTTGAAGGTTTTTTAAAACGTATTACTGCATATGCAAGTATTACTAATCAACCTGTAGATATGTCTTTAGTGAAACAGTTGATGAGCGAATTACTGCCAGAAGAAGAACTTACTGAAGAAGAAAAGAAAATGTTATTAGCTCAAAAACAGCAAGAAGAGTTCGTGGTTCAACAAACTACAAAACCTTCAACTACTACAACCCCTTTAATAGATAAAACTAAAATACGAGTAATAACTACTCCACAAGTTCAAACTGGTGGTTCACAACCTGCACCTTCTTCAGCTATACCACAACAGGTTATAAAACCTAAACCTATTTCTGTGGAAGAAATTTATAAATCTTCTGAAATATCTCAGACAAAGTTTCAAGAAAAAATACAACCGTCTTATGAACCTGGGAAAATAAAACCAGATGAAGAGTTTTATAAAGAATTTGAAGAAAACGTTAATATTGTAGAAGCAGCTTTTTTTTATCCTGAAGGGAAACTGCAAGAACTCAACATTGTGAAACAAAAGTTTGCTGAGGTGATTAAAAAACATAATTTGAAATACAAAATTGTTACTGTGTTTGACAGAGAATACACGTTAGATCACATTAATTATCATATGTTTGTAGAACTGTGTAAAACTAACAAAGTAAACGTGTGTATTTTGTTATCTCCTCCGCCAGATAACGAGATAATTTCTCCAGAAGATTTTTATAATAATTTGGTAGCTTTAACAGAAAATAGTAAAATTATTTTTGAATACATCCCTTGGAAAGATTTAACTAAAGAGTATAGATATTTAAATCTTGCTTTGGATATAGCAATATCAAAATTTAAATTAGAATAAAAAATTTTAAAAGAAAGGAGTAATAAACCATGGACTATTTTTTTACCGAAGAACAAAAAATGATAATACAATTAGCACGAGAAATTGCAGAAAAAAAAATAAAACCTGTAAGAGAATATTATGACGAAACTGAAGAATTTCCTTGGCCTATAGTGGAAGAAATAGCCAAATCAGACCTTGCTGGAGTGTACATACCTCAGGAATATGGGGGTACTGGCGGTGGAATATTTGAACTTGTTTTAGTAGTAGAAGAATTGTCAAAAGTAGATGGTGGTATAGCTTTAGCATTAGCAGCTTCTGCTTTAGGAGCGTTACCAATATTGTTGTTCGGCAACGAATATCAAAAACAAAAATATCTTCCTGCTATTGCTTCAGGGAAAAAACTTGCTGCGTTTGCATTGACAGAACCTGAAGCAGGTTCTGACGCTGGTGCAATAAAAACTACTGCTAAGTTAGAAGGAGACAGTTATATATTAAACGGAACTAAATGTTTTATTACCAATGGTGGTGAAGCAGAAATTTATTCTGTAGTTGCTATGACTGACAAAACCAAAGGAGCACGTGGCGCTTCTATGTTCATAGTAGAGAAAGGTACACCTGGCTTTACATTTGGTAAGAAAGAAAAAAAGATGGGTATCCGTGCTTCTGCAACAAGAGAACTTATTTTTGATAATTGCAGAATACCTAAAGAAAATTTAATAGGTAAAGAGGGACAAGGGTTTATGATAGCGATGAAAACCTTTGACATGTCTCGTCCTGGGGTTGCTGCACAAGCATTGGGTATTGCTGAAGGCGCTTTAGAAGATGCTATACAATATGCAAGACAAAGAAAACAATTTGGTCAGCCAATTATTTCTTTTCAAGCAATACAACATATGATTGCTGACATGGCGACAGAAATTGAAGCTGCAAAATGTCTTCTTTACCAAGTAGCAAGAACTATTGATGCTCATCCTAAAGATAGACATACCAAAATTTCTGCAATGGCAAAATTATTTGCTTCAGATGTAGCAATGAAAGTTACAATAGATGCGTTACAGATTTTAGGTGGTTATGGGTATATGCGAGAGTATCCTATGGAAAAACGTGTCCGTGATGCTAAAATTACACAAATTTACGAAGGAACAAATCAAATACAAAGAAATGAAATTGCACTTGCGTTAATAAAAGAATCAGCACGAAAATAAATTTGTGATTTTTAACTGTATAGAAAAGCCAATTTGTCTTTTCTATAATTTATTTTTTAGTATATGGTAAAAATTTTTTTTATTGGTGATATTGTTGGCGAACCTGGAAGAAAATGTGTAAAAAAAGTTTTATCAGAACTAACTTCGGAATATGATTTTATTATTGCTAATGGTGAGAATGTTGCTGGCGGAAAAGGAATTTCTAAAAATGTTTTTGAAGAATTACTTTCTTATGGGATAGATGTGATAACACTTGGCAATCACGCTTTTGCAAGAAAAGAAGTTAATGAAATTATTAACCATCCACAATTAGTTCGTCCTTTAAACTATCCTGAAGGTAATTTAGGCAACGGATATTGTATTTTAGAAACAGATAACAAGATTTCAGTTGGTGTAATTAACCTTTTAGGTCGGGTGTTTACTCACGAAACGTTAGATTGTCCATTTCGTACAGTAGAAAGTGTATTGCCTAAGATTAAACAAAAAACTAACGTTATAATTATAGATATGCATGCTGAAGCTACCTCTGAAAAAATTGCCATGGGATACTTTTTAGATGGTAAAGTTTCTGCAGTTGTTGGAACTCATACACATGTTCCTACTTGTGATAACAAAATATTGCCGCAAGGAACAGGGTATATTACCGATGTAGGGATGTGCGGTCCTGAAAATTCTATAATAGGTTTGCAGATGGAAACGGTTATAAAACGGTTTTTATTAGGCACACCACAGAAATTTTTTGTTGCCACAGGCGAATGTATTTTCAGTGCAGTAGAGATAGATATTGATGAGACTACAGGAAAATGTTTAAGGATAAATCAGGTTATTAAACAACATATTGAAGTATGAAAGAAAAAACTGTTTTAACTGTAACACAACTTAACACAATTTTAAAAACTTTAATAGAAGAAGCGTTTAGAGAAATATATGTAGAAGGTGAAATATCAAATTTAAAACAGTATGTTTCAGGACATATGTTTTTTTCTTTAAAAGATGCAACTTCGCAAATACAATGTATAATGTTTCGTGAGAATGTTGCACGGTTGAAATTTCAGTTGTCAAATGGGTTGAAATGTATCTGTTATGGTAGGATAGATTTATATATTCCTCGTGGTGAACATAGATTTATAGTATACGAAATAACACCGCAAGGGTTGGGAGCACTCCAGTTAGCTTTTGAACAGTTAAAGAAAAAACTGGAGAAAGAAGGGTTGTTCGCTCAGGAAAGAAAAAAAAAGATACCATTATTACCACAAAGAATTGGTATAGTAACTTCACCTTCAGGTGCAGCAATACGAGATATATTGACTGTAATACGGCGCAGGTTTGCTAATGTGGAAATTTTACTTTATCCTGTGAAGGTTCAAGGGGAAGGTGCAGCTGAGGAAATTTCTGAAGGGATAAAATTTTTAAACGAACATTTCCCTTATTTAGATGTTATTTTAGTAGGTCGTGGTGGTGGTAGTATTGAAGACCTGTGGGCGTTTAATGAAGAAATAGTTGCAAGAGCAATTGCAAATTCAAAAATACCGATAATTTCTTGTGTAGGTCATGAAATTGATTATACTATAGCAGATTTTGTAGCGGACCTTCGTGCACCAACACCTTCTGCTGCAGCAGAACTTGTGGTAAAAAATAAGGAAGAATTGGTACAAAAACTTAATAGATACAAAAAATTTTTGTACCAATATTTGAAACAAAAAGTTGATTTATATATTTACCGGTTTAATAAACTTTCGTCTTCTAAAATATTTGTCCAACCTAAAATTTATTTTGAAGAAAAGTTACAACAAATTGTAGAAATAGAAAAAAAATTAATTTTACATCTGAAACATTTTATTGAAATAAAATTTCATAAGTTAAATCTGTTAAAAGAAAAACTGTTATTGTTATCTCCTGAAAATATTCTTTCTCGTGGGTATGCAATGGTTTGGTATAATAATAAAATTCTTAAAGATACAAAAATTCTTTCATTAGGTGATGAGGTGTTGGTTAAGTTATGTAAAGGAGAATTTGTTTCTATAGTTAAAGAAATTAAGTAGATGGAGAAAAAATATGGAGAAAGAAAAGAAAACAAAAACCCTTGAAACTCAACCACAGAAAAGTTTTGAAGAAGCGTTAGAAAGGTTGGAAGAAATTGTTACAAAATTAGAACAAGAAGAAGTTCCGTTAGAAGAAACAATATCATTATTTGAAGAGGGGATGAAACTTATAGAGTTCTGCAGTAAAAAAATTGAACAAATTAAACATAAAGTTGAAATTATTATGAAGACCAAAAACGGTTTTGAAGTTCAACCATTTGACGAAAAAGTTGTTAAATATAATACGGATACCGATTTGTTTACTAACGATAACCAACAAGATGAAAATGATGAAGACCAGTTTATATAACCCTTCTAACAAAACAGAATTTGTCAGTAGATTAACCACCGATATCCAAAAGTTTAATTCTGAATTAAGAAATATCATAGAAAAAAAATTTATTTCTTCTACTCCTAAAAAATTGAAACAAGCGATAGTGTACTCATTATTTCCTGGTGGTAAACGTATCCGTCCTATTATAATGTTTGCTGTAGGTGAAATGTTAAATGTAAACAGAAAAACGTTAACACAAATTGCATGTAGTATAGAATTGATCCACAATTATTCTCTTATACATGACGATTTACCTTCAATGGACAACGACGATTACCGTCGTGGTAAACTTACTGTACATAAAAAATTTAATGAAGCGATAGCAATACTTACAGGCGATGCGTTGTTAACGTTAGCGTTTGAATTGTTAAGCGAAATCTTAAATGTTTCAGCAAAAAAAATATTGCAAATTGTTAAGTTAGTGAGTGAATACATAGGGTTTAATGGATTGATTGCAGGGCAAGTGTTGGATATAGAAAGTAATAAGGTTATGATAACTAAAAATTTTAACGAAAAAAAGAAATTGATAAATAAAATACATATAAACAAGACAGCAAAACTTATTGAGTTATGTGTAGTAATTCCTGCAATAGTAAAAGGAGTAAAAAAAGAACAACTAGATTTGTTACATAAGATAGGTTGTAATTTAGGATTGTTGTTTCAGATTACTGACGATTTAATTGATAACTTAACAGGACAGGATAAAAATAAACTTACTTGGCCTGAAGTTTACGGTGTTAAAGAAACAAAAAGCACAGTTGGAAGTTTGGTAGAAGAACTTAAAGATTTAATTATAAAAAATTTTGGAGTTAAAAAAAGTTGGTATTTGTTAAATATAATAGATTTGGTTGCTAAAAGGCAAAATTAGAGTTTTAAAAATATGAGTTTACTAGATAAAATCAATTCACCTAAAGATTTACGTTCGTTAAGTATAAAAGAATTGTCTATACTTGCTTACGAAATTAGAGAAAAGATTATAGAGACAGTTTCTATCACTGGCGGACATTTAGCGTCAAGTTTAGGTGCAGTAGAATTATGTATAATTTTGCATTATGTATTTGACACTCCTAAAGATAAACTTGTATGGGATGTAGGACATCAAACTTATGCACATAAGATTCTTACAGGTAGAAAAGAAAAGTTTGATACATTACGACAATATAATGGAATTAGCGGTTTTCCAAACAGAGATGAGTCGGAGTATGATACTTTTACTGTAGGTCATGCATCTACTGCTGTTTCTGTTGGGTTAGGTATGGCAGTGGCACGAGATTTAAAAGGTGAAAATTATAAAGTTATATCTATTATTGGTGATGGTAGTTTAACTGGTGGATTGACTTATGAAGGATTAAATAATGCAGGACATATAAATACAGATTTTATCGTAGTGTTAAACGATAATGCTATGTATATTTCTCCGCCGGTAGGCGCTGTAGCAAAAATGTTAGTACGAATACTTACTTTAGGATTATTAAAAAAGATAGAAAAGTATATTGATTCTTTCTTACGAAGGTTACATTATGTTGGTTTATATTTGTTACGGATTGCTAAAAGGTTCAAATTATTATTTTTCCCTGGAATGTTGTTTGAAGAGATGGGTTTTGCATATATAGGTCCTGTAGATGGCCACGATATTGAAGAACTTTATGAAGTGTTTAAAAGTGTGAAAAATTTTAAAGGTCCAACATTAGTACATGTAGTCACAAAGAAAGGTTACGGTTACCCACCAGCTGAAAAAAATCCTACGAAGTTTCACAGTGTAGGTAAGTTTGACAAAAATACTGCAGAATTGGTCTCTGACAACAAGTTAACATTTACAAAAGTGTTTAGTGAAACAATAGTAGACCTTGCAGAAAAAAACGAAAAAATTGTGGGTATTACTGCTGCAATGACAGACGGGTGTGGGTTGGAAAAGTTTGCAAAACTTTTCCCGAAACGGTTCTTTGATGTTGGGATAGCAGAGAGTCATGCGGTAACGTTTGCTGCGGGTCTTGCAGTTGAAGGGTTTATCCCTGTATGTTCAAGTTATTCTACTTTTTTACAACGTGCGTTTGACCAAATTATTCATGATATAGCATTGCCTAAATTACATACAATTTTTGTTTTAGACCGTGCAGGTATCGTAGGTGAAGATGGACCTACACACCACGGTAGTTTTGATCTTTCATATCTTAGATTAATACCTAATATGGTAATAATGGTTCCTAAAGATGCAGAAGAATTAAAAAATATGCTATATTCTGCTATAGATTATGATTGTCCTGTGGCAATAAGATATCCTAAAGATGTTGTAGCTGATTATGAAAAATTTTCTTTAGCTGGGTATAAAAAAATTTCGTTAGCAGAAAACGAAATTGTAACCGATATCTCTGAAGCAAAAGTTGTGATAATAACCTGTGGACCTTATGTGTATGAAGCAAAGAAAATTATTGAGATGTTAAATCTCAAAGCAGGGTTAATAAATTTACGGTTTGTAAAACCTTTAGATGAAGAATTGTTAACTAAAATCAAATGCGAAAAAATTGTTGTTATAGAAGAAAATACAATTATTGGTGGTCTATATAGTGCAATAAGCGAATTTTTTGCAAAACTTGGAATAAAAAAACAAATTATGCCTATTTGCCTACCTGACAAGTTTATCCCACATGGAGCTAGGGAAATTTTAAAACATAAGGTAGGGTTAGATACTGAAAGTATTGCTGAAAAAATAAAATTGTTTTTGACAATATAACCAGAATGATATGTCGGTGGCATGTGGGGGGATAAAAAGAAGTGAAAAAGTAAAAAAGTAAGAGAGTGAAAAAGTGAGAAAGAAATATGTCGGCAAAAAAACGTCAGCTTTGGTCTGTATGAAGTCTACTTTTTCGTAACAGGAGGTGAAAAATGCTCCTGATACCAGATAAAATAAACTACGAAGTAATAAAAAAAACTGCAAAAAGATGTAAAGAAAGAAATATTATAATTCCTACTTTTCAACAGTTAAAAAATCCTGATAAAGAAGTCCCTTCAGAGATAAAAGAAAAACTTAAGTTTGTAGGTCTATGGGATATAAACCCGTTAAACCTCTTTAGGATAACTTGGAAAAACGATGTTACTACAGGATTATACGGTGAAGTAAATCATTTAGAATTACCATCTTCACTTACAGGTGTAAAATGTAAAATTATAGGGTTGATAGGTAAATATTTTCCTACAGGTGCACATAAAGTTGGAGCAGCGTTTGGTTGTTTAATTCCGCGGTTGGTTACGGGAACGTTTGACCCTGAAGTACAGAAAGCTGTATGGCCTTCCACAGGGAATTATTGTCGTGGAGGTGCGTTTGATTGTGCTTTACTTGGTTGTGACGCAATAGCAATTTTACCTGAAGGTATGAGTAAAGAACGGTTTGAATGGTTAAAAAGTATCGGTACAAAAGAAATTATCTCTACCCCAGGAACTGAATCAAATGTAAAAGAGATTTATGACAAATGTTGGGAGTTGAAAAAAACTCGTGGTAACGAAATCGTAGTTTTTAACCAATTTGAAGAGTTTGGTAATGCGTTATGGCATTACGAAATTACAGGTTCTGCAATTGAAGAAGTTTTTGTAGGTTTGAAAGAAAAATTTCCTCAGATAAACTTATTTGGTTATGTTTCTGCGACAGGTTCTGCAGGAACTATTGCTGCAGGTGATTATTTAAAGAAAAAATTTCCCAATATTAAAATAACTGCTTCGGAAGCGTTACAATGTCCTACTTTGTACCTTAACGGATATGGTGCACATAGAATTGAAGGTATCGGAGACAAACATGTCCCGTGGATACATAATGTAAGAAATACAGATGTAGTTGTTGCAGTTGATGATAACTTAGTAGTTCGGTTGATAAGGTTGTTTAACGAACCTGAAGGTAAGAAATTGTTAATAAAAGAAGGTATAGACGAAAAAACAGTTTCTAAATTAGACTTGTTAGGTATTTCTGGTGTTTGCAACTTAATTTCTTCAATAAAACTTGCAAAATATTTTGAACTTGGCAAAAACGATGTATTGTTCACGATATTCACTGATTCTATGGAACTTTATCAATCACGATTGAAGGAATATACAGAAGAATATGGTGAGTATACTGAAAAGAATGCTATAAAAGATTTCCAACTGTTACAAGGAATAACTATAGACTGGATAAAAGAACTCAACTATTATGAACGTAAAACTTTACACAATTTGAAATACTTTACTTGGGTGGAACAACAAGGAAAATCAGTTGACGAACTTAACAAGTTGTGGGAACCAGAATTTTGGGATGGAGTGTTTTCGCAAGTGTCAAAAATTGATAAATTAATTATTGAATTCAACAATGAAATAAAAAAAGTTTGAAGAATTTTGTTGTATATATTGAAATTTAATTTAAAGAATTATTATCTCAAAAAGTAGAAAGTATTGTGTGAAACTTAGTTTTGTGTAGAATTAATCTTACACAGTTTTTATTGCGGGTGTAGTTTAACGGTAAAACACCAGCCTTCCAAGCTGGATTCGTGGGTTCGACTCCCATCACCCGCTTTTTTGCCTGTCTACACTGTTTCTGGTCTAACCATTTCTTTTCAATAGTAAATCAAATATAATTATTATTTAACAAACGATGTCAAAGAAAGGAGATAAGAAATGAAAAATGCAATCATCAGTGTAACAAACAAAAAAAATGTGGTAGAGTTAGCTAGAAGGTTAAAAAATTTGGGAATAAATATTTATTCTACTGGCGGGACAGCTAAGTTGTTGAAAGAAAACGGTATAGATGTTATAGAAATAGCAGATTACACAGGATTTCCAGAAATTTTAGACGGTAGAGTGAAGACTTTACATCCAAAAGTTTTTGGTGGTATATTAGCAAAAAGTTCTTCTAGTGCACATGTTCAAGAAATAAAAAAACATGGAATACAGAAGTTTGATTTAGTAGTGGTTAACCTTTATCCGTTTGAAGAAACAATTTGTAAAACAAATAATGAGGAAGAAATTATTGAAAATATAGATATTGGTGGTGTGACACTAATTCGTGCTGCAGCAAAAAATTTTGTTGATGTAGTAGTTGTGGTCAACCCTGAAGATTATGAAATTGTGTTAAAAAAAATAGAAAATAATGAAATAGATATAAAGTTTAAAAAACAACTTGCAATAAAAGCGTTTTTACATACTGCACGGTATGATAGTATAATTTCTAACTGGCTTTTAAACCGTTATTCAACAGAAGAAATTTTCCCACAGGAGTTATCTATAGGGTTAAAAAAAATTTCTGTTTTACGTTATGGTGAAAATCCTCATCAACAAGCAGCGTTGTATAAGTTTCCTAAATATAATTCTTCATATTATAAATTAGTAGAAGCGGAAAAATTGCAAGGTAAAGAACTTTCATACAATAACTATTTAGATTTAGATTCTGCAGTAGCAATAGTAAAAAATTTTAACAACCCTGCCTGTGTTATAATCAAACATAACAATCCTTGTGGTGTTGCAGAAGCAAATAGTGTTTTAGAAGCGTATAAAAAAGCGTTAAGTTGTGATCCTGTATCAGCATTTGGTGGAATAATTGCATTTAATTATGAAGTAGATGGTGATACTGCTTTAGAAATAACTAAATTGTTTACAGAATGTGTAATAGCACCAGGATATTCTAATAAAGCAAAAGAAATTTTCGCTAAAAAGCAAGACCTCAGAGTGTTGTTGTTGCCAATGAATGTAAGTAATGAAAATGAAATAAATATTGAATATAGACAGATTGACGGTGGAATGCTTGTTCAAACAAAGGATACAATTTTAGGTGTAGATAATTTAAAAGTAGTTACTTCTCGTGCACCTACACAACAAGAAATTGTAAGTTTAAAATTTGCCTATAAAGTTGCAAAATATGTAAAGTCTAATACTATAATTTTAGCAAGAGAGCTACAAACAGTAGGTATTGGTGCAGGACAAATGTCACGTATAGATGCACTAAAAATTGCAACTATTAAAATGAACCAAATAGATCCTTTGGTATTAGAAAATTTAAAGCAATATCCTTTAGTATTAGCCAGTGACGCTTTTTTCCCGTTCCGTGATGTAGTAGATGAAGCGGCAAAAATAGGTGTTACAGCAATTATCCAACCAGGTGGTTCTTTGAGGGATGAAGAATCTATCAAAGCAGCAGATGAGTACAATATTAGTATGGTGTTTACTGGAGTAAGACATTTTAGACATTAATTTTTTATAAAAAAACTGCTCGGTTGGGTTTTTACTTAAAGTTGGCAAATATTTGGTATACAATGAGAATAGTTAGGTATGGTATAACACCATTTTTTTTATTACTGTTTATCTTGAGAACAGTTTTTAGCGATGAAAGAAATTTGCCTAACGAAATTTTTGGTTTTCAACTTGGCAGTTCTTATAATGAACTATTCAAAAGTTATAGTTTAAAAAGGATAAAACCTATTTGCGAGGTTGTAAAAACATATCAGATAGTTTATAATGAACCTGTTGGTGTAGAAACGTTTATAAGTTTTTTTAATAAAAAAGTTTATAAAATTTCGTTAGTATACAAAAGAGATTTTGCTGATATAACAGATTGGGAGAATATTTTCTACCAAGCAGAGATGTATTATCACCAACCAGACAAAGTTTTTGTTGAACAAAAAGAAAATTATTATATTGAAAATTATCAGTGGGAAACTCCTACTATAAAATATGTGTTACAAAAAGTCAACCAAGACAATGAATTAGAGAGTTTTTCAATTGTTTTAACAGACAAAAATGTGGAACAATATATAACCTCGTTACCTTTGACAAAAAAAATTTATTATAAAATAATTTCAATTTTTACTCCTTAGTATAACATATGAAAAAATTTTTGTATACATTAGTGAAATTGTCAGGGAAAATATTGGTAAAATATTTTACTAAAAATTTAACAGTAGAATTTAAAGCCAAACATAACCCTGTAACGCAAGCAGATAAAGAAGCGGAAGAAGTAATAAAAAATTATATAACACAAAAATTTCCTCAGGATAAATTTATCTGTGAAGAAAGTTGTCCTGAAGTAAATAAGATAGATAATTCTACACGTTACTGGATAATAGACCCGTTAGACGGGACAGTGAATTTTACACATAAATTACCAATTTTTTGTATTTCAATTGGTATACTTCAAGAACGTAAAGTTATAGAAGCTATTGTCTACAATCCTATAACCGAAGTAATATATTACGCTAAAAGAGGTTATGGTGCATATAAAAATGATAAAAAAATACTTGTTTCTAAAACAAAAAATTTATATAATTCATTATTAGTTACAGGATTTCCTTATTATACATACAAAAATCCCAAACGAGTATTTAAATTGTTTAACAAATTTGCAATATCTTCGCAAGCAATTCGTAGGTTAGGTTCTGCAGCGTTAGATTTATGTATGGTAGCAGAAGGTATTTTTGACGGTTTCTGGGAAGAAAACTTACAAGTGTGGGATGTAGCTGCAGGTTCTTTGATAGTGAAAGAAGCAGGTGGGAAAGTTACAGATTATTACGGAAACAACAATTATCTTTTTGGCAAAACGATTGTCGCATCAAACAAGAAAATACATTACCAAATGTTGGAGATTATAAAAGAAGTAATTTCGGGGCGTAGCGCAGCGGTTTAGCGCGTCCGGCTTGGGACCGGGAGGTCGGTGGTTCAAATCCACTCGCCCCGATAGTTTAGTAAAGGTATGTAACAGTTTTTTTTGTGAAATCTAATAAGAACCAACAAAAATTAGAAAAAATAAATGAGAGAAGTTTTATAGTTGGGGTAAAGATTGTTGTCGGTTGAAGGTAAGACAAATAAAAAGTGTCTCTTAGCAAAATATTTTATCAAAGTCTAATATAAAAATAATTTTCGGTTTTAATTCTAAAACAAAATTAAGTAAAATGTTAAACAAAAAAGAAAGAATCTCAGCTACTGGCTTACCTCGGGAAAAACTTTTAAAGTATAACTCGCCGGATAAACTTAAAGATGAGGAACTTCTTGCTTTAATTCTTCGTACAGGGACAAAAAATTATAACGTTCTTACTTTAGCAAAAAAGTTGCTTCAGCACTATGGTAAAGAACTTCCTTATGTTTCAGTAAATGAATTAAAAAATTTTCTAGGGTTGGGGAAAACACGTGCTTGTAGTGTTATAGCAGCGTTTGAACTTGGTAAAAGGTTATTAAGAGAAAAGAAAACTTATCTTTATCTTACACCGAAAGATGTCTATGAACGACTTTCAGAATACAGAACTGCTAAAAAAGAACATTTTTTTGTGTTTTATCTTGATACAAAAAATCAGGAAATAAGATGTGATTTAGTCACTGTAGGAATACTTAACGCAAGTATAGTTCATCCGAGGGAAGTTTTTGAACCTGCAGTGAAACATCTTGCTGCACAGATTATTGTTGCGCATAACCATCCTTCAGGAAGTTTAGAACCGTCTAAAGAAGATATTGAACTTACAGAAAGGTTAACAAAAGCAGGCGAGATTTTAGGTATTGAAGTTTTGGACCATGTAATAATTAGCAAAGATGGTTATTACAGTTTTAAACAACATGAACTTATTTAGGTAAAGATTGAGAAAGTAACTTGTATATCTCATTAGGAATTTTTATGAGTTTTAAATTATTATCCACACAGGCAAGTTTTGTTATTCCTTTTACTATAAGTTTTTTGTCTAGTTTTCTTGTTGCTGTATATTCAAAAATTAGGGAAACTTTTTTTAGTTGTTTAAGTTTAGTTTCTATTTCTAAAACATCGCCGAGTTTTGCAGGCGAAATATAATCTATTTCTGTTCTTACTACGACAAATTTTATTCCGTTTTGTGCATAAGAAGAAACTTTTATTCCCAAGGATTCTAAAAATTCGGTTCTTGCACGTTCAAAATATCTTAAATAGTTAGCATAATATACTACACCGCCAGCATCTGTGTCTTCGTAATAAATTTTAAGGGTTAATTTGTGCTGCATAATAAAAAATTATAAATCTTATAGGTAAAAAGTCAATAAACACTAACGAATTTTGAAGAAGAAATTAGTTTGAAACTTTTTTGTAGTAACTTCATCTATATATATGGACAACACCTTGGTTGCCGGCAACAGGTGTTGAAAGAAAATTTAACAAAACTCTTAAAAAAGGAGGTGAATGAATATGGCAAACTTAGTATTTAAAAACCCATTTAGAGAACTTGCAAATATAGAAGATATGTTTGAAAAAATGCTAGAAAGAATGTTTGATTGGAGTCCGTTGCATAAATCATTTTTGTCTCGTTTAGGTGAAGAACGGTTATGGTCGCCAGCAATAGAGATTCAGGATAAAAAAGACCATATTGTTGTGAAGGCTGAACTTCCCGGTGTGGATAAGAAAGATATTAAAATAAGTATAGAAAACGATGTGTTAAGTATAAAAGGTGAAACGAGGAAAGAACAAGAAGAAAAAACTAAAGAACACTACTACAGCGAAATTACTTACGGAAAATTCTACAGGACAATACCGTTACCAGTTCCTGTGCAGGAAAAGAAAGCGAAAGCGACATATAAAGATGGTATTTTGACAATAACATTGCCTAAAAAAGAACCTACTGAAACTAAAGGAGTAGAAATAGAGATTGAATAACAATTCTTACACTCTTATTGTTTAGCTGCTTAGTCCCAGCATGCATCTTCTTTAGAGGGTAAAAAAGTTCCCTCGGCGTATAATAGAAGATGCATGCTGGTTTTTTATATAAAAGATAAAAACTTCTCATCTTAAATTTCTTTTTATTTTTTGTTGAAAAGAATGATAAAAAATTTGTATTATTTTATAAAATAACTCTAAATTAAGGATTTTTTATGGAAGGCGTGAATGTTGAAATTACTAACATTGCTGCGTGTAAATTAAAATTAAAAATTTCGGTAACGGAAAATTTGTTGCACCAGTTTGAAGAAAAAGTATATTTAGAGTTACAAAAGACAGCAAAATTGCCCGGGTTTAGAGTAGGTAATGTACCATTGGAGTTAATAAAGTTACATTACAAACCTATTGCTGAAGAACGAATTATAAATAAAACGATAAACGAAACCCTTTTTAATATATTAGAAGAGAAAAAAATAAATTATATTAACGAGTCAATAAAGATTGAATCAATAAGTGGTTTAGATAAAAAAAATTTCTCATATGAAGTTGTTTTAGATACAGAACCTGAGTTTAAACTTAAATCTTATAAAGGATTAAAACTTAAAAAAGAAATTCGTAAAGTCGTACAAAAAGATATAGATAATTATATTGAACAATTAAGACAATACCGAGCAAAATTGGTTTTATCTGAAAAAAAATGTGTTACAGAAGAAGATGTTAATAAAGATAATATCTTTTGTGTAATTAAGTATATTACCACATATAATGGTAAAAAACTTTCACAGTTGAGTTCTGAAAACGCATTGATTCAACTTTCCGACCCACAACTACCTAAAGAGTTCAAAGAAGGTTTAATAGGCATGTCTCGTGGTGAGACAAAAAAAATTGTGTTTACTATTCCTGCGAACTTTTCCGACCCGCAACTTGCATCTCAACAAGTAGATGTTAGTTTGACATTGATAGATATAAAAGAAAAACAGTTACCAGTTGTAAACGACGAGTTTGCTAAAGATTTAGGGTATAAAGATCTTAACGATCTGTATAATTCAGTAAAAGAATTGTTACAACAACAGTTTGATAAAGAATTGAAAGACAAATTACAACAACAAATTTTGGATTATCTTGCCAATGAACATAATTTCCCGTTGCCAGAAACAGAATTAAAAAATAAACAACAGCAACTAATAGATTCATGGAAACAAACATATATTTCTTATGGAGGTAAAGAAGAAGATTTCCAACTTACACAAGAACAACAAAATCTTATTTTACAAAGAGCACAAAAAGAAATTAAACTAAAGTATATATTAAAAAAGATTATTCAACAAGAAAATATTCAAGTTACCAAAGAAGAACTTGAAAAAGAAAAAGGTAAACTTTTAACTTTAAACCCACAAAAAGAAAAAAGTATAAATGAATACTTTGAAAAAAATATAGATTTTATAACATCTAACATTTTACTTAACCGTGTAATAGACCTTATTATTGCTAACAGTAAAATTAAAGAAGTAGATATAACTCCAAAATAAAACAGGAGGGGGTGAGAATATGCCTGCTATAGTTCCTACAATAATAGAACGTTGGAATCAAGGAGCAGCTGTGGTATATGATATTTTTTCAAGATTATTAAGAGATAGGATAATATTTGTTGGAGGTTACGGTGGAACAATTACTACAGATATTGCAGATATTGTAATATCTCAGTTATTATATCTAGAAAGTGAAGATCCAAATAAAGATATATACCTTTACATAAACTCTCCTGGCGGGATGGTTACTGCAGGACTTGCAGTATACGATACAATGCAGTATGTAAGTTGTCCAATAACAACAGTATGTGTTGGTATGGCGATGAGTTTTGGTGCGTTATTACTTGCTGCAGGTACTAAGGGGAAACGGTTTGCATTACCTCACGCAAGAATTATGATACATCAACCTTTAGTTTATGGGGAAGGGTTATCTGGTTCAGTAAGCGATATTCAGATTGAAAGTCAAGAATTGTTACATACCAAAGAAAAACTTATAGAAATTTTAGCAAAACATACAAATCAACCAATAGAAAAAATCAGAAGAGATACAGAACGTAATTTTTACATGTCAGCAGAGGAAGCTAAAGCGTACGGGATTATTGACGAAGTTATCACAAGTAAAAAAAGTTTAAAATTATGAAACAACTAAATTGTATTCTTTGTGGTCAGCTTCAAAACGGTGTTAAACGGTTTATTGGTAAAAATAATGTATATATTTGTGAAGATTGTATAGTTTCTTCTTATGAACTTATCTCTAGATTAAAATCTACGCAGATAAAAAGACAAACTAAACAGTTGTTAACTCCACAAAAAATTAAACATTTTTTAGATGAGTATGTGATAGGTCAAGAAGAGGCAAAAAAAATCCTTTCTGTGGCAGTATACAACCATTATAAACGTATCTTGTGGTTGAAAGATTCTGAGTTACAACTGCAAAAGTCTAACATTTTACTGATTGGTCCGACAGGTAATGGAAAAACTTTAATGGCTGAAACTTTGGCTAAATTGTTAAATGTACCGTTTGTGATAGTAGATGCTACAGTATATACAGAAGCTGGATATGTAGGCGAAGATGTGGAGAATATACTTTTACGACTTTTACAAGCAGCCAATTTTGATATTGAATCTGCACAAAAAGGGATTGTTTATATTGACGAAATTGATAAACTATCGCGTAAAAGCGATTCTCCTTCTATTACTCGGGACGTTTCTGGCGAAGGTGTACAACAAGCTTTGTTGAAAATTTTAGAAGGGACTATAGCGAACGTGCCATTGCAAGCTGGCAGAAAACATCCATATCAAGAATTTATTCCTATGCAGACAAAAGATATTTTATTTATCTGTGGAGGATCGTTTGAAGGGTTGGAAAAAATTATAGAATCGCGTATACATAAACAGACAATAGGGTTTCTACACGAAAAGATAGATTCTACTTATAAAAAAAGTAACTACGAAATATTAAAATCAGTAGAACCACAAGATTTGATAAAATACGGGTTGTTGCCAGAACTTGTTGGAAGGTTACCAGTTATTGCTGTAACTTATGAACTTACACAAGAAGAATTACAAGAAATTCTTATAAAACCTAAAAATTCTTTAATCTCACAATATAAAAAAATGTTTGAGTTAGAAGGTGTAGAATTAGTTTTTACTCCTGAAGCAATCTCTGAAATTGCTTCGTTGGCAAAACGTCGTGGTACTGGAGCGCGTGGGTTAAAAGCTATATTAGAAAATATTTTGTTAAATGAGATGTATGAACTTGCAGATAACAAAAACGTAGTCCAATGTATAATAACAGAAGATGTAGTACGAGGTAAAATAAAACCTATCCGTTATACAAAAGAACATAGAAAGGTTGCATAGCTTTATGGAACACAACGAAATTCAAACTGAGAAATTAAACAATAAACTGCCATTTGTACCTTTAAGAGATACGGTTATTCTTCCTTATTCTGTAGTTCCGTTAAATCTTGGTAGGGAAGAGTCTATCCATGCAGCTGAAAAAGCGTTACAAACCCAAGATAGATTGTTAGTAGTAAGTTGTCAAAAGAAACCAAATATAGAATTTCCACAATTTCAGGATATTTACAAAATTGGTACATTAGTAAAAATTTTGCAGTCATTAAAACTTACTGACGGGTCATTGAAAATATTAGTAGAAGGTGTTGCACGGGTGGAAATTTTGGAACATATACATATAAAAGAAGAAAGGTATGTAGAAGTCTCGTATTCTGTTTTATCGCCTACACAACAAGAAATTGAAACTATAGAATTTAAAGCGTTGTTACGTGAGTTAAAAGAAGAGTTTGAAGAGTATGTAAAAATTAACCGTAAACTTCCTACCGAGATAATTCTTTCTATTCAAGCAATTACAGAGATAGATAAATTAATTGATACTATAGTCTCATACTTACCATTGAAAACTGAAGATAAACAAGATATTCTAGAAACCGTAGAATTAAAACCACGAATAGAAAAAGCTATAAAACATGTTATTTCAGAAAAAGAAATTATTAAGATAGAAGAAAAACTACATTCACGGGTAAAATCACAGATTGAGAAAGCACAAAAAGAATATTATCTTACCGAACAAATGAAAGCGATACAAAAAGAACTTCGGCAGAAAGATGATACTGCAAAAGAAATTGATGAATTAAGAGCCAAAATTAAAGAAGCTAAAATGCCAAAAGAAGTAGAAGCCGTAGCAGAAAAAGAGTTGCAACGGTTAGAAAAAATGATGCCTTATTCTCCGGAAGCGACTGTTGTGCGGACATATCTTGACTGGTTGATTTCTTTACCTTGGAGTGTAAAAACACAAGATGTATTTGATATACACAAAGCTAAAAGTATTCTTGACAAAGAACACTATGGTTTAGATAAAATTAAGGAACGTGTATTGGAATATCTTGCAGTATTAAAACGTGTTAAAAAAATGAAAGGTCCGATATTATGTTTTGTAGGTCCGCCAGGTGTGGGTAAAACTTCTATTGCAAAATCTATTGCTACGGCACTGGGTAGGAATTTTGTTTCTGTTTCATTAGGTGGTGTTCGTGACGAAGCTGAAATTCGTGGTCATAGAAGAACTTACATTGGTTCTTTACCAGGCCGAATTATTCAATGGATGAGAAAGGCAAAATCTAAAAATCCAGTGTTTTTGTTAGACGAAATTGACAAAATGGGTATGGACTGGCGTGGAGACCCTTCTGCTGCGTTGTTAGAAGTTTTAGACCCGGAACAAAACTATCGTTTCATAGACCATTATTTGGATGTAGAATTTGACTTGTCCGATGTAATGTTTATTTGTACAGCGAATGTAACTTATACCATATCGCCTACTTTACTGGACCGGTTGGAGATATTACATTTTTCAGGATACACTTGGGAAGAAAAATTACAAATTGCAAAACGTCATCTTATACCTAAACAACTAAAAAATCATGGAGTAAAAGAAAATGAAATTAAAATTACTGATGAGGCAATAAAAGAAATTATTGACAAATACACTCGTGAGGCTGGAGTACGAAATTTAGAACGTGAAATTGCTAACATTATTCGTAAAACAGTAAAAAAAATTGCTATGGAAGAAGAAAATGGAAAGAAAAGAAATAATAAGATTGTCATTACTAAAAGTGATGTTGTGAAATATCTTGGTCCGCCAAAGTTTGTTAAAGAAATTGTGTCTTCCAACAACGTAGGTGTAGTTACAGGTCTTGCATGGACAGAATATGGTGGGGAGATTTTAACCATTGAAGTTGTGATGTTTAGTGGTAGTGGGAAACTTATTCTTACAGGGAAACTTGGCGAAATTATGCAAGAATCTGCACGTGCTGGATTTTCGTATATCCAATCCATTTCTAACAAGCTTAAAGTTAAAAAAGATTTGTTTAAAAAATATGATTTTCATATACATATTCCAGAAGGTGCAATACCTAAGGATGGCCCTTCTGCAGGTGTTGCTATAACTACAGCAATTGCTTCTTTAGTTACAGGCAAAAAAGTTAAAGCTGGTATTGCGATGACTGGAGAAGTTACTCTACAAGGTAGGATTTTACCTGTTGGCGGGTTGAAAGAAAAACTTATTGCTGCGTATCGTGATGGTATACATACTGTTTACTTCCCACAGGCAAATACAAAAGATTTAGATGAGATCCCTAGGTATATAAGAAAGAAAATAAAACTTATCCCAGTAAAACATATGGAAGAAATCTTACCGAATGTTTTAGAAGACTCCCGTAAACGTTAAACGTTTATTTATCAGTCTTAATTAATTTATTGAATATTTCAATATACTTTTCAGCAGAACGTTCCCACGAAAAGTCTTTCTTCATAGCGTTAGTGATAATTTGGTTCATTTTTTGTTTGTCGCAAAAAACTTTTATCGTTTCCAATATTGTGTTATAAAGTCCTTCAGGAGTGTTGTGTTCAAGCACAAAACCAAAACCTCCTGAAGAAAAGTAGGGTACCACAGTATCCGCTAGTCCACCAGTTTTGTTTACTATTGGGATAGTTCCATATTTAGCAGCAATCATTTGTGCTATACCACAAGGTTCTGAATGAGACGGCATTAAAAAAAAGTCGCTTCCAGCATAAATTTTGTGTGCTAACTCGTTATTAAAATCAATTACAACGTTAAGTTTTGATGGAAAAACTTTTTGAATATTAATTAATTCATTTTGTATAAGTTTATTACCTTTTCCTAATATAACAATTTGTATATTTTCTGTTTTTAAAATTTTGGATAAAACAGAAATAAGAATGTCAAAACCTTTCAGTGAATCAATTCGTGAAACCATACCATATAAAGGTACATCTTTTATTTCAAAGTTACATATCTGTTGCAAATCTTCTTTACATAACTTTTTTAAAGATATATTTTCTAAATTATAGTTTGCTTTTATATAAGGATCTGTTTCTGGATTCCATTCTGTATAATCTACGCCATTTATTATTCCAACAAGATTTTTTTCTAAAAATCGTTTTGCAAGAACACCTTCAAGTCCACGACCTTCATTTGAAGAAGAGATCATTTTTGCGTAAGTTTCTGATACTGTGGTGACAATGTCACTAAAGACAATACCACATTTCATAAAATTTATTTTACCATAATACTCAAACTTTTCTGGAACAAAATCATATTCTGAAAATCCAGCAGCAAAATGAATTTCCTTAGGATATATACATTGATAGGCAATATTATGTATGGTGAAAATTGTTTTGGTATGGTTAAAGAAAGCATCAATTTTGTAGAGCGTTTTTAAATATGCAGGGATAAGTCCTGTTTGTGCATCATGACAGTGGATAATATCAGGTTTAAAATCAATTGCTTTTGCAAGTTCTAATACTGAACGACAGAAAAATATAAATCTAAATGCGTTATCTGGATAATCTCCTTCTTGTGTTCCATATATCTCATCTCTACCGTAAAACTTATCATTTTGAACAAAATATATTGGGACATTTGTTTTAAGTTTACCCTGCCAGATATAACCTTCTATATACTCGCCCATTAAAGGAATACAGACTTTTTCTTCTAACTTTTTTAATTTATATTTTTTTATATCAATTTTTTTAAACAAAGGAATAACTATTCGGATATCAATTTTCTTATTTTTGATATATTGTGGTAATGTTCCGATTACGTCGGCTAACCCACCAACTTTTGCATACGGGTTACATTCAAAACTTGCTATTAAAATTTTCATTCGTTTCATATAAGTTTGTTATAGAAAAAGAAACTTAAGAAGAGAAAAATAATATTTGCCATGGGAGGGAGTTGAACCCTCATCCTGCTTAATCAGGACCGGTTTTTGAGACCGGCGCGTATGCCAGTTCCGCCACCATGGCAAGTTAAGTTTGAAAAGTTTTACAAAATATTTTTTATACTTTCAATAAGAGTTATTTAAAAAAATTTTCTGCTACTATTGTAAAATAAAAAATTGTTTTATATATTGTAAAAGTTATTAAATAAGCCGCGATGGCGGAACTGGCAGACGCACGGGACTTAAAATCCCGGATCCCTTTTAGCGGATGTGAGGGTTCGACTCCCTCTCGCGGCAAAATTTTTTTATAATAATTTAGATTTGGAAAAATGTAACAACAGACTTTTATAAAAGTCAATAAAATCTAACATATATGGGAGGTATAAATACTATGAATATATTTTCAGAACTAACTTCGGTTGTCATATCAATAGGTATTGGTGTGGTAGGATTGTTATTCGTATGGTATTTAAGTAAAAAAGTGTTAACTGCAGACCCTGGAAATGAAAGAATGCAATCTATAGCGTCGTTAGTTCACAGAGGTGCTATAGCGTTTTTGACAAGAGAATATAAAACCGTAGCATATTTTTTAGTGGTATTATTTGTAATTTTATTTTTTGCAGTGGCGAAAAAAACCGCAATTGCATTTTTGATAGGTGCTGTATGTTCAATGTTAGCCGGTATTATTGGGATGAACATTTCAACACGTTCTTCTTCAAGAACTGCAAAAAAGTGTGAGTTATCTTTTAACGATGCGTTAAGTATAGCATTTCCGGGTGGTGCAGTAATGGGAATTTCAGTTGTTGGGTTAGGCCTTTTAGGGTTAGGTAGTGTGTATTTAATATTTATAGTATATCTAATTAAAACTGGCTCAACTTTAAGTCAAGCATTGTATGAAGCAACTTCTATGATAGTAGGATTTTCTATGGGTGCAAGTTCTATTGCGTTATTTGCTCGTGTAGGAGGAGGGATATATACTAAAGCAGCAGATGTAGGTGCAGACCTTGTAGGTAAGATAGAACAAGGTATTCCTGAAGATGACCCAAGAAATCCTGCAGTTATTGCGGACAATGTAGGTGATATGGTGGGCGATTGTGCAGGTATGGGTGCGGACCTTTACGAATCATATATAGGAGCTATTGTTTCTGGTCTGGTAATTTCAATATTTAACTTAAACAACTCTACTGCTGCAATGTTGTGTTTGTTAGTTGCATCAGCAGGTATTGTGAGTTCTATTATAGGTGTATTTTTTGTTAAAACGAAAAAAGAAGAAGACCCGCAAATAACATTAAACAAAGGTTTGATTGTTGCAATTATAGTTTTTGTAATTTTTGCGTTATTATTATCACTTTTATGGTATAAAGACATAAAACCTTTTTTGGCGATATTGTCCGGATTAATTGCCGGTATGGTAGTAGGATTTGTAGCACAGTATTATACTTCTGGTAATGTAGTAAAAAGTATTGCAGAACAAGCAAAAACAGGTCCTGCAACAGTGATTATTGAAGGAACAGCAGTAGGAATGATATCTACACTCATTCCATTAATAGCAATTGCAATTGCTACAATTGTGGCATATAAACTTCAAGGAGTGTTTGGTATTGCATTGTCTGCGTTGGGTATGTTAGCATTAACCGGGACAACAGTCGCAATTGACGCTTACGGACCTATAGCAGACAATGCTGCAGGTATTGCTGAGATGGCTCATATGGGTGAAGAAGTTCGTCGTCGTGCTGAACGGCTTGATGCAGTAGGTAACACTACAGCAGCTGTAGGGAAAGGGTTTGCAATAGGTTCTGCTGCGTTAACTGCGTTAGCTTTGTTTTCTGCATATTCTGAAACAGTAGGGTTAGGGGTTACAGGGTTAAATATTTTAGATGCAAAAGTTATCGCTGGAATGTTTATAGGATGTGTAATTCCATTCTTTTTTATTTCTAAAACTTTGCAAGCAGTAGGAAGAGCTGCATATTCTATTGTAGAAGAAGTAAGACGACAGTTCAGAGAAATTCCAGGACTTATAGAAGGTAAAGCAATGCCTGATTCTGCAAAATGTGTAGATATAACTACACAATCTGCATTGAAAAAAATGTTAGTTCCTGGAATTTCTGCAGTACTATTACCTGCAGTTATAGGTATTTTGTTAGGTAAAGAATCATTGGGTGGTTTTTTAGCTGGGTCGTTAATTACAGGTGTGCCATTGGCAATTTATTTAGCCAATGCAGGTGGTGCTTGGGATAACGCTAAAAAATATATTGAAGAAGGTAATTTAGGTGGGAAAGGTTCACAACCACATAAAGCATCAGTTGTAGGTGATACTGTAGGCGATCCGTTTAAAGATACTTCGGGTCCATCATTAAATATATTATTAAAACTTATGTCAGTAGTAGCGTTAGTTTTCGGTAATGTATTGATAACAATTCATGAATGGTTGTCAAACATCTTTGTATTTTTAAAATAATAGTGGTGGAATAATGAAAATTCTTGTTACAGGCGGTGCAGGGTTTATAGGTTCAAATATTGTAGACAAATATATAGAAACTGGATATGATGTAGTTGTGATAGATAATTTGTCCACAGGGAAAAAAGAAAATTTAAATCCCAAAGCTAAATTTTATCTTGCGGATATTACAGAATTTTCACAAATAGAAGAAATATTTTCTATTGAGAAACCGGATGTTGTAAACCATCACGCTGCACAAATTGATGTTCGTAGGTCAGTTGCTGAACCATGTTACGATGCAAAAGTTAATATTTTAGGTTCGTTGAATATTTTAGAACTTTGTGTAAAATACAAAGTGAAAAAATTTATTTTTGCATCTTCTGGTGGGACAATATATGGCGAATGTAATGGTAAACCACCACCTACGGAAAATTCTTTATATCAACCTGAATCGCCGTACGGTTGTGCAAAACTTGCAGTAGAGTATTATATGGAATATTATAATAAAGTTTATAGACTTAAAACTGTTTCTTTAAGATATGCAAATGTATACGGTCCAAGACAAGATCCGTTTGGTGAAGCAGGTGTGGTCGCAATATTTTCTAAGCGTATGTTGAATAATGAAGAAGTGTATATTTATGGTGATGGAGAACAAATGCGAGATTATGTGTTTGTTGGTGATGTAGTAGAAGCGAACTTAAAATGTGTCCAAAGAGACGATTTTGATAAACTTGTGTTAAATATTGGTACACAAAAACCTACTTCTGTAAACCAGTTGTTCAATTTGATGAAACAAATTGTTAACTATTCCAAATCGCCTGTATACAAACCTCCACGAACCGGAGAGTTGTTTAAAAGTTATTTAGATATTTCATTAGCCAAAAAACTTATTGATTGGGAACCTAAAATAGCGTTACCAGACGGGTTGAAAATCACAATAGATTTTTTTGCTACAAAATTTTCTTAATATTACTTTCCTGAGATAAGTAAAATTTAATGCAACCTAAAATCATTTCTGAAGTAATAAATTTGTTAAAACAACTTCCCGGAGTAGGACCTAAAACTGCAGAACGGTTTACCTATTATTTACTTATGAACCCAAATTTGATAGAACAGTTCATAGATTTGTTTTCATATCTTAAAGACAAAATTGTCAAATGCAGTATGTGCAACGATTTTTCCGATACTGACCCATGTAAAATATGTTCTGATCCAGAAAGAGATAAAAATGTTTTATGTGTTGTAGAACATCATCAAGATATGTACGCAATTAAGAACTTAACTTCATATAAAGGATTATATTATGTACTTGGTTATGGTATACAGCCACTTAACGGTAAAATGCCAAAAGATATAGATTTAACTCATTTAATTAAACGAATAAAAGATTTCCCAGTTAAAGAAGTAATTCTTGCTACAGATATGAATACTGAGGGTGAACTTACTGCAAATTTCGTCGTTTCAAAATTAAGATCTGTGTTTGGTGAAAATATAAAATTTTTTCGTATAGCTCGCGGGTTACCTTCAGGAGCAGAAATTGAATATGCAGATTCTACAACTTTAGAATTTGCATTAAAAAATAAAAATGAAATAAAAGAGTAAAATTAAAAAATGGAGGTGAAAAAAAACAAATGAACCAAAATGTTGTTTTATTGTTTAACTGTGGACGGAATCTAATAGAATTTGCTTTGTATACTTTATCTAACGAACAGGAAATTTTAAGAGGTAAAATAGAGCCTGTAGGTGGTATGATTTCACAGGTAAGTTATACTCTTAAAAAAACTCAATCAAAAAAAGAATATTATTCTGTAGAAAACATTGCTTCAGGGATAAAAGTTATTCAGAATATAATAGTACAAAATTTTGGTAAAGAAATGTTACAACAAATATGTTGTTGTGTTCATAGAGTAGTCCATGGTGGAGAAAAATATTTTACTGCGGTAGAAGTTACACCTCAAGTTCAAGTAGATATCACAGAATATTACAAATTAGCACCGTTGCATAACCCATTTAACCTTTCAGGAATAATAGAATCTGGTAAAGTTTTCCCTAAAGTAAAACAAATTGCATGTTTTGATACTGCATTTCATCAAAGTATGCCCGAGGTACATAAACGATACCCTTTACCTGAACGGTTCTATGTTCAATATCAAATTAAGAAATACGGATTTCATGGTCTATCACATGAAAATGTTTTGTTAGAAACTGCACGAATACTTAAGAAAAAACCTGCTCAGATAAATATTATCTCAATCCATTTAGGTATGGGAGCAAGCATATGCGCTATAAAAAATGGTAAATCTATAGATGTTTCTATGGGTTTTACTCCTACTGGAGGACTTATGATGACAACACGGTGTGGAGATATAGACCCTGAAATACCTATTTATTTACAAAAAGAAGGATGTTCAAGAACTGAAGTTGAAGATGTACTGTTACGCGAAAGTGGACTTTTAGGTGTTGCACAAAAAAGTTTTGTTAAAGATATAATTGATAATTATGCTAAAGACGAACGATGCACCCTAGCAGTAGATATGTATGTCTATAGGATAAAGAAATATATTGGTTCTTACTATGTGCTTTTAAATGGCGATGTTGACGCTATAGGTTTTACAGGTAATGTGGCAACAGAATTCCCATTGTTAAGACAAAAAGTTGCTGAGGAATTAAAATGTTTAGGTGTAAAAATTGATCTACAAAAAAATAAATCACTTTATACTAACGGAATTTTTAGCAGAAAAGAAAGCAAAATAAAATTAATTCAAGTGGTTCCTAACGAATTTTTTATAATGTTACGTCAAGCGAAAGAGTTGCTGTCTAAAAAATGAGGTTATATGAACCATGTAATTTATAAATGGAAAATAAAACCAACAATACCAGACGAAATTGTCTTACCTATTGCGTCAAAGTTTAACATTTCTCCGTTATTGTCTAAAATTCTTTACAATCGTGGATACGATACTGAAGATAAAATTAAAATGTTCATTACTAATGATATAATTTATTTAGACTCCCCTTTCTTATTTCCAGACATGGAACCTGCAATAAACATTATCCGAAAACATATTGATGCTAACAAAAAAATTCTTATCTGGGGTGATAGAGATACTGACGGGATCACTTCAGTAGTGTTGTTGTATAACACACTAAAAATGTTAGGTTGTAAACCTATATGGTACATCCCACAATCTGAAGGTTATGGGTTAAACAAAGAAATAATTGATAGATATAAACAACAAGTTTCTCTTATAATAACGGTTGACTGTGGAATTTCTTCATTAGAGGAAATTAGATATATAAAACAATTAGGTATTGATATTGTAATTACAGACCATCATGAGCCGCCAAAAGAAATTTATGAGTTTAAAAATAACCTTGATGTACCTGTAATTAACCCATATTTAGAAAATTATTTAGGTTTTAAAGACTTATCTGGTGTAGGTGTGGTGTTAAAACTTGTCTGGGGGTTAATTTTGTCTTATGACCAACAGATTATAAACAGAGATTTTGTAGTCTTGGATGTAGAAACAACCGGGTTGTCACAAATAAAAAATGAAATTTGTGAACTTGCCTGTGTTCGTATACGAAACTTTTTAGCTAAAGAAACCTTTCATACATTGATAAAACCTCAACAACCTATCCCTGAAGAAATTATAAAAGTACACGGAATAACTAATGAAATGGTTCTACATGCTCCAAAAATTAAAGATGTTTTACCTAAATTTCTTGAATTTATAAAAGATGATACTTTAATAATTCACAATGCAGAATTTGATTTAGGGTTTATAAACAACAGTTTACAATCTTTAGGTTATCCCAAAATAGAAAATAAAGTAATAGATACCTTGGAATTGTCAAGAAAATTTTTTCTGTTAAAATCTCACTCATTAGATGCTTTATCTTCAGAATTTATGTTTAGACACAAACCTACTCACCGCGCTTTAGATGATGTTTATGCTACTATAGAATTGTTTACTTATTTATATTATTTACAAAATCATAAAATTAGATTTTTTATAGAAGATAATCTTGATTTAGTAACTTTAGGAACTATTTCTGATATAATGCCGTTAATAAAAGATAACAGAATCATAGTTAAAAGAGGTATTGAAACATTATCCCGTTCAAGAAAACCCGCATGCCGTATATTATATCAATATCTTATTGATAAAGGTGAAACTCTGGATGCAGAAAATATTTCTTGGGAGTTGATACCTATATTAAATGCTGCAGGGAGAATGCAAAAAAGTGAAGTTGCAGTA
>CALJEJ010000065.1 GCA_938074745.1 uncultured Endomicrobiia bacterium | reverse complement strand
ACTTTTAAAGGAGGTTGTTTTATGAAAGTTATAATAATTTCAGAATCTTTAGGTTTAGGGAAATTTGGTGAAGTGAAAGAATTTTCTGACGGGTACGTAAGAAACTATTTGTTGCCAAAAAAAATTGTTTTACCGTATACACAAAAAAATTTAAACTATGTTGAAAGTATTAAAAAACATCAAACTGCACAACGGTTAAAAGAACAAAAACGTATCGCAGAAATAAAACATAAATTAGAACAGAAATCTATCACAATACCTGTAAAATTAGGTAAAGACAACAAGTTTTTCGGTTCTATAACTAAAGAAGATATTGTAAAAACTGTGGAGAAAGAAATTGGAGTAAAACTTGATAAACACGATGTTTTGTTAGAACAGCCTATAAAAGATATTGGTGTGTTTGGTGTAGATGTAAGACTTAAATCAGAAAAGTTCAACGATATCACAGAAACTGCTAAACTTAAACTATGGATAGTAGGGGAGTAAAAATGAATGAACAAAACATTGTAACTCGTGTTCCACCGTGTTCTATAGAATCCGAGATAGCTGTTTTAGGTTCAATGCTTATTGATAAAGACGCGGTAGCAATTGCGTTAGAAAATTTGTCCAAAGAGGATTTTTATAAAGAATCTCATGCAATAATTTTTGAAGTGATAAAAAATATGTACTTAAACCATATTGCAATAGATATAGTAACTTTAACTGAAGAACTTAAAAAACTGAAGTTGTTAGACCGTGTAGGCGGTCCTGGATATATAACTTCTTTAGTAGAGTTAGTATCTACTTCAGCAAATGTAGAAGATTATATAAAAATTGTGGTTGAAAAATCGTTGTTAAGAAAACTTATTAATGTAGGCACAACAATTATTGAAGAAAGTTATGCAGACCATAAACCTGCTGAAGAAGTTTTAAGTCGTGCATCAGAAGAAATTTTCCGTATAGCAAAACAGAAAGATAAACGTGGGTTTGTAAATGTTTCTGGTATTGTAGATGAAACGATGAAACATATAGAAAGAATATTAAAGAAAGAACACCTTACTGAAGTTGTACCTACAGGGTTTAAAGTTTTAGACGAAACTTTATCTGGTGGGTTGCATAAGTCAAATTTTATTATAATAGCAGCAAGACCAAGTGTTGGGAAAACTTCGTTTGCAATGAACATTGTTGCCAACGCTGCAATACGGCATAAAATTCCGGTAGGCGTGTTTTCTTTAGAAATGAGTGCAACAGAACTTATGTTTCGTATGTTATGTGCTGAAGCAAAAGTAGATTCACATCTGGTTAACAAAGGAATTTTTAAAGATAAAAAAGGTTGGGTTAGGATGACTACAATGAAAGAAATTATTTCCGAATCGCCTATATATATTGATGACAGTTCTGAACTGAACATTTTGGAGATGAGGACGAGAGCACGTAGACTTGCTTATGAACTGCAGAACCAAGGTAGCAGGTTGGGACTTATAGTAATTGATTATATTCAATTAATGTTTCATGGGTTAATTCGCCGAGATACACGACAACAAGAAATTGCTGACATTTCCCGCGCAATAAAGTCGTTAGCAAAAGAACTTGAAATCCCTATTATTGGTGTGTCACAATTATCTCGTAAACCTGAAGAGAAAGGTCGTGAAGGTGGTATTCCAAGGTTGTCAGATTTACGTGAATCCGGTGCATTAGAACAAGATGCTGATGTTGTTATAATGTTGTCTCCTGTAGATATAAAAGATAAAAATAACAATGAGGTGTATGTAAATATAGCAAAAAATCGTAACGGTCCTACAAAACTTACAAAAATGATGTTTGTCAAAGAATGTACTACTTTTACAGAAATAGAATGGACTGAAGAAGGATAGGGATAAATGTGTTCTAATACAATTTTTTTTTCACGGCCAACTTGGATTGAAATTAACAAAGCTGCAATTGTAAATAACCTCAATAATATCACAAAAATTATTCTACAAAATAAAACCTATTCTAACCAACAGTTTAATAAAAAATCTATCTGTGCTATAATAAAAAGTAACGGTTATGGCCATGGTATTGAACAAGTAGGTAAAGTTGTTTCTAAATTTCCATTGGTTAAATATTTGGGTGTAACATCTGTTGAAGAAGGAATAAAGTTAAGAGAACAAAAAATTCATAAACCAATTCTGTTATTAGGAAGCATTTTCCCTTACAAAAATTTTTCTGAAATTATTCATTACGATATTACCCCTACAGTAGCAAGTATTACTGTAATGAAAGAACTTGCAAAACAAGCAGAAAAATATAATAAACCTGTAAAATTTCATCTTAAAGTGGATACTGGGATGGGACGAATCGGTATCTCTGTTGAAAGTTTACATTTTTTTGTAGAAGAATATAAAAAATTAAAGTCAGTTGTTTGTGAAGGTGTGTATACACATTTTTCTTCAGCTTATGAGGATAAAGAATATACCATGTTTCAACTTGATTTGTTTAAAAATTTTTATACTGGGTTAATGTCATACGAAATAAAACCTTTATATATCCACGCGGCAAACTCTGCTGCTTTAGTGTTGTACCCTCAGACACATTTTAATATGGTTCGTCCAGGATTGATAATCTATGGTATGAAACCTTTCCCTGAAGTGGATAGGTTTGTTTCTGTTGAACCTGTATTATCTTTAAAAAGTCGTATTGTGTTTCTTAAAACTCTACCCAAAGGAAAGTACATAAGTTACGCTAAAACTTTCAGAACTAAAAGGTTAACCCGTGTGGCTACAATACCAATAGGTTATGCTGACGGGTTCTTGCGGAAACTTTCAAACACAGCTAAAGTTCTTGTGCGAGGACAACGCTGTAATGTTATTGGCAGAGTAACAATGGATATGATAATGGTGGATGTAACTGATGTTAAAAATGTTTGTGTTGGCGACGAAGTTGTTTTAATAGGAAAACAAGGAAATGAACAAATTTTTATAGAAGATATAGCACAATTGTGTCAAACAATAAATTATGAAATTGCAACTTTGTTGTCTACAAGAATACCAAGAATTGTAGTATGAAAAAAATTATCTTAGGTTTAGGTAGATACTTTTTGTTTGTTATAGAAACTTTTAAAGAAATTTTTATACCTCCTTTAGAAGTAGATGTTATTTTATCCCAGATGTACGAAATTGGTGTGCGTTCGGTACCTGTATGTATATTGACAAGTTTTTTTGTAGGGATGGTTTTAGCATTACAAACGGGTATTTCATCAACTTACGTGCTTAATGAACCACTTTATGTTGGTACAGTAGTGACATTTTCGTTAGTTAAAGAATTAGGACCAATGTTAACTTCAGTAGTGTTAGTAGGACGTGTAGCTGCTGCAATTACTGCAGAACTTGGTTCTATGCGTGTCACTGAACAAATAGATGCAATGTATACTTTAGGTACTGAACCTATAAAATATCTTGTTATTCCAAGAATCATTGCGTTTTCTAGTATGTTACCTATACTGGTAGTGTTTACAAATTTTGTAGGTGTTTTAGGCGGGTTAGTGGTAAGTTATTTTAAATTGAATATTCCTACTACAATATATATAAACGATTGTCTAGATTACCTTCGTGTAGACGATTTTTTCCACGGATTTATTAAATCTATATTGTTTGGCTTGTTGATATCTACAATCTCATGTTATAAAGGTTATTATACTGAAGGTGGGGCGGAAGGTGTTGGTAAAGCAACTACAAGTTGTGTTGTTGTTTCTATTGTAACGTTGTTGATTAGTGATTATTTTATTTCAGCATTACTTGTTGCGATGCGTATCGGGTAAAATATGATAAAAATTGTAAATCTATATAAATCGTTTGGGAATAAAGTTGTTCTTCAAGGGGTGGACCTTGAAGTTTATGACGGAGAAACAATTACTATTATTGGTGGTAGTGGCCAGGGGAAAACTGTGTTGTTAAAATGTATAATAGGACTGTTGAAACCTGATAAAGGCAAAATTTTTGTTGACGGTGTGGATATTACTACTGTGGATAAAAAAATGTTACGCAATATACAAAAAAAGTTTGGGTATTTGTTTCAAAGTTCCGCTTTGTTCGATTCTATGACAGTGTTTGAAAACATATCTTTTGGACTAAGACATTTAAGGTTAACTAAAGAAGAGTTACAACGTAGAGTAAAACTTTATCTTAGTTATGTAGGGCTTAAAGATATTGAACATCTGTATCCTTCGGAATTGTCTGGCGGGATGAAAAAACGAGTTTCTTTAGCAAGAACTATTGCATATAACCCACAATATATACTATATGATGAACCAACAACAGGGTTGGACCCACAAATGACAGAAATTATTACTGATTTGATCATAAGTTTACAAAAAAAACTTAATGTAACATCTATTGTTGTTACACACGATATTAAATCTGCAATAAAAGTTTCCCAACGTATTGCTCTGTTGGCAGAAGGGAAAATTGTTGCCATAGAACCCGCAGAAAATCTGTTGTACTCTACAAACACAATAGTACAGAAATTTATAAAAGGGGAGACATAATTTGAAAAAAGAATTTATAGTTGGTATATTTGTAGCAATTGGCATTGTATTCTTTTGTCTTTCTATATTTATAATTAAAGATATACGTTTAGAAAAGGGATATCGGTTAAACATATATTTTGATAATGTTGGCAATTTAATGGAGAAAGCATGGGTACGCATGCGCGGAGTAAAAGTTGGTAAGGTAGAAAAAATCTTACTTGAAAACGAAAAAGCAAAAGTTGTTGTGTGGATAAAAGGTGATGTAAAAATTCATCGTGGAAGCAAAGCAAGAATTTCTTCTACAGGTGTGCTCGGTGTGAAATATTTAGAGTTGACAGTAGGAGATATTACCCAACCATTGTTGAAAGATGGTGATGAGATATATTCTACTGAAAGTGTTTTTTCTATAGACGAAGCTATTTCAGGTGGTGCTAAAGGAATAAAAAAGTTTAGTGAGTTTTTAGAAAAAATTTCTGAAGATGAAAAAGTAGTTGAAAAATTTGCCAGTATTGTGAATAACATAGATGAGTTTACAAAAAAGTTGAATAACGCTGTAGAACAACAACAACTAAAAAATACAATAAAAAGTTTAGAAGTCGCTGGTAAAACTGTAGAAGAAATTTTAGTCACTAATAAAGAAAATATAAAAACTGCAATGTTGTCATTGAGAAATGTATCACAAAAAATTGACCAGTTAGTAGAGCAAATATCTTCTACAGAAACTGTTGTAGGGCAGGTTCTTGTCGATAAATCTGCAGGAGAAAAAGTTAGCCAGACAATTGATTCGTTAAAACTCGCAGCAGAACAAGCTAACAGGACATTGAATAGAATAAATTTATTTAGGACATATTGGGATTACAGGTCAAGATATGATCTAAAAAATGAAGAGTTAAAAAGTGATATTGGTATAGAAATCTTTCCTAAAGAAACAAAATTTTATTTTATTACGGTTAATAATGTAACATCGCAACAGGATACTGGCGGTTCTTCAGGGTCGTTGCAAGAACAAGCAAATACTGTATCAATAGGTCTCGGAGGACGGTTCTATGAAGTTCTCACAGTTTACGGCGGGTTGATAAGGTCGTCTGGCGGTGTTGGTGTAAAAATTTTTCCATTTGGTTACAAATCAAAATTGTTAGAGTTTGGTTCCGAAGTGTATAATTTTTCAAAATCCAGAAGTTCTCCTTGTGTTGATTTGTCTGTAAGATTAAAATTGACGAAATGGTTATATGTTGGCAGTAGATACGAGGATATAAATGTTACCCAAACAATAAATACTACTTTGAACATCTCGTTTGAAGATGAAGATATAGCATACCTTTTAGGACTTATCGGGTTGACAAGATAAACTCGCTATTATTAAGGAGGCTGATATGTTAATTTTTGAAACAATGCCAATGGAAGGTAAACTTGTATTAATAGGTTTTATTTGTTTATTATGGTCAATTCTGGATAAAATATTAAATCCTAAAAAAGATAAACCTGTCTCTAAAATAAAGTTTGTACTCTTACACACATTTTTAGGCTGGATTGCAGGAATTATTATTGGTCTTATATTGAGCACTTTCACAGAAAGAATTGATATCCAAACAAAATATTCGTTGGTATGTGGTATAATATGTGCTATAGTGTTATTTATATATGCAATGCTAATAAAGGACCAACAAAAGATAACAAAAATTTTTAATTCTGATAGAGAATGGGCTGAAACAGGTTGGGTGTCACTTTTCGCTGCAGCTGTGATAATGTATTGTTTTATTCAGGCGTTCAAAATTCCTACAGGCAGCATGAGGAAAACTTTAATAGAAGGTGACCATTTGTTTGTAAATAAATTTATTTACGGGATAAAAATTCCATTTACACAAAAGAAAATTTTTAAAATAAAAAAAGTTAACCGACAGGATATTATAATTTTTAGCTGTCCACCAAAAGCTCTATCTACAGAAGAACAAGAAAAAAAGATTCAAAAAGATTTTATAAAACGGTGTATAGGATTGCCCGGAGATAAAATAGAAATAAAAAATAAAGTTGTATATGTAAACGATACACCATTACAAGAACCATATTTAAATTTTGAGGATGAAACTATTTACCAAACACAAAAGATTTATAATACTTCAGAAGAATATCAACGTGCTTGGGAACAAGGTAGGTTTACTGAATTACCAGCAATTTTTATCCGAGACAATTTTGGTCCTGTGGTAGTACCTCCGGGTACATATTTTGTGTTAGGGGATAACAGGGATAGATCGTTTGATTCGCGTTTCTGGGGTCCTCTGGAAGAAAAGTATATAAAAGGTGCACCATTAATTGTCTATTGGCCACCAAAACGAATAAGAATTCCACATTAATTGATAAAAGGTTGGTTTAAGGAAATTGTATGAACATCTATTGGATTATAACTGCAGTGATATTTTTAATTATAGAGATTTTGACACCAGGAATTTTTTTGTTTTCGTGTTTTAGTATTGGTGGGATAATTGCGTTTGTTGTAAGTTTATTTAGCAAATCAATAATTCTACAAGGTGTAGTATTTACAATATCGTCAGTGTTAGCCATTTATTTTTTACGGCCATTGTTAATGAAAGTTTTTGTCCCTAAAGGGACAAAGTCAAATGTAGATAGTTTAATAGGTGAAGTAGCGATAGTAGTAGAATATATTGATGGAACTAAAAAAATGGGGATCGTAAAAGTAAACAACGAACTTTGGCGTGCAGTTGCTAATGAAAAGATTTTAGAAAATGAAGAAGTAGAGATTGTAAAAGTAGAGGGAGCCCACCTTGTAGTAAAAAGGAAATGATATTTCTATTACCCCAACACCTTTCCTAACTGTCCAGTCAGTCAAAATTTTTTCTTAACCTATTGACAAATTTTTTAATATTTCATAAAAACTGACTGGTCGGTCAGTTTGGTTCTTTTTTACTTGGTTTATCAGTTTCCTAAAAATTTTGGAGGACGAAAATTATGCAACAACAAAAAAGTAAACAGGTATACAACAAAATTATTCAAGCAGGAAGAGAAATATTAAACAAAAAAGATTATCACGAAACTATTGTTGAAGAAATAGCTCAACTTGCTGGTGTAGCAAAAGGAACTATATTTTTTTATTTTCAATCCAAAGAAAACCTTTTTAGAGAAATCTTACTTTCTTTGGTTGACGACGTACTTTCTTTAATTGACAAAATTTTACAACTTAACGAAAATCCGTTGGTAAAATTAAGAAAACTTTATGACGAATATATAGAATTTAGTATTCAAAATATGCATCTGTTTATGACTATAAGAAAAGAAATACTTTCTATGGATCCTAAAATAGAAGAGGTAAGGCAAAGGTTAGAGTTAGTAGCTAAAAAATTGTTGCCTTTGATTGAGGAAATGTTTGAAAAAGGTTTACTAAAAAGAATAGACCATAAAATGGAGCTTATGGAAATAATACCATCAATGATATTGATATATATTTCAGGCGTGTCTTCTGTTATATTTTTTTATCGTGATAAAATTGATAAAATAAAAGAAATTTATTGGAATATTTTACTTCACGGAATATTAAACGAAGATGTATCTATAGAAATGTTACTATTTAACGAACAATCTAAATAAGGGAGAAAAACCGATGAAAAAGATTTTATTATTTGGTAGCTTGCTTACATTTTTAAGTTTAACAGTGCAATCTCAAGATTTAACATTTGAAGCTGGTTTGCAGTTATTGTATAAAAACAATTTACAACTTAAAACTTTAGAATCAAAACTTCTACAAGCAAAATACAAAAAATTGGAAACTTTTAGCAACTGGTTACCTAAAATACAACTTCAAACACAGTATACAAAATTGTCCCAACCACAAATGGATATCTCAAAACTACCAGCGCAACAAAGAATATTGTTTGAACAAACCTTTCCAGCGACACTTATTTCCGACCAACTTTACTCTACAGGATTTAGTGTGTCACAACTTATCTTTTCTTCAGGTAAGATATTATCAGCATATAAAATTTCATGTTTAAATTACGAACTAATCAAAAATGAATATGAGAAAACAAAACAAGAACTCGAAATACAATATAAAGAAACATTTTTAAAAACATTGCTTGCAAAAAAAATACTTGAGGTAACACAGAAAGCAGTTGAAATAAGTTCTCAAAATTATAAAGTTTCTTTAGAACTTTATAAAGAAGCACGAGTCTCATATTTAGATTTATCCTCTTCAAAAATTAATTATTACAATTCAGAAATAAATTTACTTAAAATAAAAAATGGATACGAAATCTCTAAAAAAACATTAAAAAACTTACTGTGTATAGATTACGAAGTAGAACCTGTGGGCGAACTTGAAAATTTTTTAGAAGAACCTAAATATGAATTAACTCAACTTAAAAACAATATACAAAAAGTTTATGAAGTAAAATCAGTAGAGTTGCAAAGAAAAATATTGATGAACAACTTAAATATTACAAAGACAGAAATTTTGCCTACTGTAGTTCTTGCAGGAAATTATTCATGGACAGTAGATGATTATACAAAGCCTCTTGACGATTGGGACCACAGGTATAATTGGTCAGTTGTGTTAAGTTGGCCTATATTTAGCGGAGGTGCAACTTATTCAAAGTATAAACAAAATAAAGAAAATATATATCAAATAGACATTACACGAGAAAGTTTAGTTTCAACATTACAATTACAACTTGATTCATTGTATTCAACTTACGTTCAACTTAAAGAATCATTGTCATTAGCAAAACAGAATCTCATTATTGCTGAAGAAAACTACAATGTAGCAAAAAGTTATTATTTAGAAGGTAGAAGTTCATATTTAGAACTCTTACAAGCAGAACTTGGACTATCAAACTCAAAAGTAAACTATTATCAGACGCTTACTGAATATATTATAGTATGTGAAAAATTAAAGAAATTTGAAAAGTAAAATCAATCAATTGGAGGGTAATATGAAAAGAAAAATAATATTTATAACAATAGCAATATTGATTATAGGTTTAACAATTTATAGAATTTTTCAAGTAATAAATAAATATAAAATACAAAAAAATCTTTCAGAAAAACAACAACAATTTGTCTACACAGTAAAAGTCATTCCCGCAAAGTATCACCTAATTGCTGACAGTATAAATTTTGTAGGCGAAGTTAAAGGGATCAATGAAGTAACAGTTAGTCCAAAAGTTACTGGTAGATTAGCAAAAAAACTCAAAGAAGAGGGTGGTTACGTAACTAAAGAGGATATAATATGCGAAATAGATAGAGACGAACCTGTGTTAAAATATACACTTTACGAATTGAAATCTCCTATTGATGGTATTTTAGCAAAATATTTTGTTGACATTGGTAGTGTAGTTTCACCACAAACACCTATATGTATAATTAGCGATACGAAAAAAGTTAAAATAATATTTAATATAGCAGAAACTGTAATTAACAAACTTAATAAAAATTCGTATGTTAAGTTCCAAACTGAAAACGGGAAAGTTTTTTCTTCACGGATGTTACAATTATCAAATTATATTGACCCTATTTCTAGGACAATGGAAGTCCGGGTTGTTTTGGACAACAGAGATGGTGAACTAAAATCTGGCAGTTTTGTTAAAGGAGAACTAATTTTTTATGAAAAAGTAGCGCTGGTAGTATTGACTGAAACTGTATTTGATGTAAATGATAAAAAAATTGTTTTTGTAGTAAAAGAAGATAACACTGTAGAAGAAAGAGAGGTTAAAGTTGGGCTAAAATATAAAAATTATATAGAGATTATTTCCGGAGTAAAACAAAACGAAAAAGTTGTATACCAAGGTGGTGAATTGTTAGTTAACGGAATGAAAGTAGAAGTTGTGGAGTAAAGTAAGAAAGTAAAAAAGAAACAATGTAGCAGCAAAGCGTCAGCTTTGCTTTCCCCTCTATCAAGAGGGGATTAAGGGGTGTGTTTAGAAATTAGGTAGTAGGTGGTAGCAGGTAGGTGGTAGGAAGTGTGGAGTTGATAGTCCATGGTCCACAGTCCACGGTAGAAAAGAAGTTAAAAAAGTGAAAAAGAAATAATGTAGCGGCAAAGCGTTAGCTTTGCTTTCCCCTCTATTAAGAGGGGACTAAGGGGTGTGTTTAAATTAGGCGATAGGTGATGGCAGGTAGGTGGATAGGAAGTGTTTGGTTGATGGTCAATAGTCCATAGTCCACAGTGAAGAAGTGAGAAAGTGAAAAAGTGAGAGAGTGAAAAAGAAATTGTAGCGGCAAAGCGTTAGATTTGCTTTATAGTAGACTAATCACTAATCACTAACCACTAACCACTAAATTATCATTCCCTTGTTAACCTTTGTTATTCTTAATTCGTAAATGAATTGTCGTATACAACGTAGGAACAAAAACTAAAGTTATCAAAGTAGAAAAAATCAGTCCTGAAACAATTGCTACTCCCATTGAAGAAAAATATTCAGCACCACTACCTTTACTTAGTGCCATAGGTAAGGAACCAAAAATTGTAGTTATTGCAGTCATAAGGATAGGTTTTAATCTTGTTCTACACGATTCTTTTACTGCAGTGATTAATTCTACTCCTTTTGACCTTAAAAGTTTTATATAATGCACTAAAACTATAGCGTTGTTTACTACAATTCCTACAAGTAAAAGTAATCCTACAAAACTCATTATGTTAAAATTTTGACCCCACAAGAATATCCCAATGAGAACACCTACAACTGCAAACGGAACAGAAAACATTATTATAAACGGATCAAGAAAAGATTCAAACTGTGCCGACATTATCAAATATACCAACAATATCCCTAAAAATAACATCACTGTTAAATCACGGAATGTTGAGATCTGTTCTTTAATTTCGCCACCAAATTTTATACTGAACCCATAAGGAAGTTTTACTGTTTTAAGCATATTCTCAATATCTTTACGAACTTTGTTTAATGCACGAGCATAAATATCTGCTTCTATTTTTACAACTCTGATATTGTTTTTTCTTTTAATTTCTTTTGGTGCTAAACTGTACTCAAAAACTGCAATGTGGTGTAGAGGGATAACTTTGCCTGTAGGTAACAAAATTGGTAAATCAGTCAAATTTTTTATATCACTTAAATAATCTTTGTTTACTTTAACAAATATGTCATAAGAAGTATCAACTATTCCTTTATAAGGAGGGGTATATTGAGTTGCAGTTGCACCGTAAAATGTTTTTCTTAAAGTATCTGCGATATATCCAGAAGATACACCTAACATTTTTAATTTCTCTCTATCTAATTTCACTATTATTTGATAACTACTTTCTTCTAATGTTGTTGTAATATCTCTTACACCGTCAATTTTTTGTAATTTTTGTTTAATTTCATTTGAAATTTTCATACTTTCGTGTAAATCATTGCCCAAAACTTCTATAGAAACAGCTTTCCCACCACCTAACAATGTAGAGGAAGCCATAGATTGTGCTGAAGAATTTAATTTTATAACCCCTGGTATCTTTCTTAACCTGTTTCTTAAAATTTCTACAATTTCAACTGTAGGTTTATCTCTAAACTTTTTATCAACCAGAAAGATACCTATCTCGCCTGTATTTGATGATTCTTGCTCTCCAAACGCTACTGCTAAACCTTTTGACCCACTTTCTCCACAACGACTAAAAACTGTTCTTAAGTAATTTCTTGGTATCAACTTAAAAACTTCTTTTTCAATAAGTTTTGTTATTTTATACGTTTCTTCTAACCGCATACCTTTTGAAGTTTCAAAATATATACTTATAGCCGATTCATCACTTTTTGGAATAAACTCTTTCCCTGTGAAAAATATAAATATTGCCAAAGATATAAAAAATATCCCTAAAAATCCTAATAAAGTGGTCTTTCTGTTATCTAAAGACCATGATATAATATCTTCATATAACTTCTCAACTTTTTCTATTATACTTTCAACAAAAGTTCTTTTTTTAGTTTCTTTTTGTGAACATAATTTTGAAGCAGCCATTGGAGATAGAGTTATCCCTATAGCTAAAGAACAAAATAAAGTTGTGATAACTGTCACAGCAAATTGTTTAAACAATAAAGGTATCAAACCGCTTACAAATAATAACGGAACAAAAACAACTATTGTGGTCAAAGTTGATGCAATAATAGCAGCTGCAACTTCAGATGTGGCAGAAACTGCTGCTTCAGCAGGTTTTTTACCCCAACTTATATGTCTTAAAATATGGTCAATTACTACTATAGAATTGTCCACCACCATACCTATCGCTAAAGATAAACTCATCAATGAAACAAGATTTATAGTATAACCAAAAAGATATAAGATCAAAAATGATAAAATTAAACATACTGGAATCTGCAAAACCACAATAAATGCAGGGATAATATCGCCTAAAAACAACAGTACTATTAATATCACAAATATACCACCTATAAATATTGTATCTCTTAAATTTTTTACAACTTTAAGAATATATTCTGATGAATCCATTACAACCTCAATATTAAGTTGAGGGAAGTTTTTTCTTAACTCAGCCAGTTTTTTGTGTATTTGTGAACATACATAAACAGTATTTGTTTGTGCTTTTTTTCTTATAATTATTAGAAGAGCGTCTTTTCCATTGACATTTACTTCTCCAACTTTGTCTGAATATGAATCTTCAACTTTTCCTATCTGATAAAGATATACTGGTTTACCTTGAAAATTGCCTACTATAAGATTTTTAATTTCTTCTATAGAATTAAATTTTGCAGATAATCTCACTAAATATTTTTTGAACCCTTCATATACTTCTCCTACTGGAATTTCAATATTTTCTTGTGATATACTGGAGATAACTTGTTGAACAGTTAATCTGTAAAACGTCAATTTTTGTGGGTCTAAAATAACTGAAACTTGTTTATCTTCACCACCACGTACTATTGCTCCTGCAACACCATCCACTTTTTTTATCTCATCAACAATTCTTTTGTTGACAATGTAGTTTAAGTCTTTTATAGGTCTTTCAGAAGAAACGCTTAAAAACATCACTGGCATTAATGACGGGTCTAATTTAATAATTCTAGGTTTATCAACTTCTTCTGGTAAAACCATTTTAGTTAACTCAAGCATATCTCTTAAATCAGCTGCTTTTTCATCAATATTTGTTCCCCATTTGAACGTAGCTTTAACTACAGAAATGTTTTCTAACGACCTTGATTCAACATTATCAATTCCAGCAATAGAACTAACAACGTTTTCTAAAATTTTGGTAACTTTTTCTTCCACATCTAACGCAGTTGCTTGTGGGTATGTAGTTGTTACCACTAACACTGGTAACTCTATCTGAGGAAACATATCTATCGGCAGTTTAAACAGTGCTATTATAGATGTTATAAGTAAAAAAGTGTATACAACAACAGTAGCAACAGGACGTTTTACTGCTAATTGTGTAATTTTCATAAAATTTCTTCCTCCTATGAAAATAAGTCTACTGCAAAGCTAACGCTTTGCTGCTAAATTATATCTTTTTTACTATCCCCTACCTGCTATCTCCTAATCACCTGTAGACTACTACTAATTTTCCCTCTTATCAAGGAGGGATCAAGGGAGGTGTTTATATACACACCCCTTAGTCCCCTCTTGATAGAGGGGAAAGCAAAGCTGACGCTTTGCTGCTACATTGTTTCTTTTTTACTTTCTTACTTTACTCCACAACTTC
>CALJEJ010000064.1 GCA_938074745.1 uncultured Endomicrobiia bacterium | reverse complement strand
GACTTTATCGTCTATAACTAATAAAAAAATCATAAAGAAAGTTAACAAAACTAACAGAACTAGGAGGGGAAGGAGGTGAGATATTTTTGTTTTTTTCTCCGTTGAAGTAGCATTGAAAAGTTAACAAAACTTAAAAAACAGGGGGGAATCATGAAATTAAAAATTTCTAGATTAAAATTATTTGGTATACTAATAACAATATTAGCAAAACTAGGTAATACTCAAATAATAAAAATTGATGGTTCAAGCACAGTATATCCTATTACAGAGGCAGTTGCTGAGGAATTCCAAAAAATTAAGAAAGGTGAAATTAAGGTAACCGTTGGTATTTCTGGCACAGGAGGCGGATTTAAAAAATTCTATCGCGGAGAAATAGATATATCAAATGCTTCTAGACCAATATTGAAGAAAGAGATGGAAGAATGTGAAAAGAATGGGATAGAATATATTGAACTTCCGATTGCTTACGATGGTCTTGCGGTTATGGTTAATCCCAAAAATAACTGGGTAGACTATATGACCGTTGATGAATTAAAAAAAATATGGGAGCCTGAAGCAGAAGGAAAGATTAAAAGATGGAATCAGGTAAGACCTAAATGGCCAAATAGACCTTTAAATCTCTATGGAGCAGGTGTTGATTCCGGTACATTTGATTATTTTACTGAAGCGATTGTTGGTAAAGCAAAGTCTTCAAGAGGGGATTTTACCTCAAGTGAAGATGACAATGTTCTTGTTATGGGAATAGCTGGTGATATTAATGCACTTGGATTTTTTGGACTTGCTTATTATGAAGAAAATAAGGATAAGCTAAAACTTGTTCCAATCGTTAATCCAAAAACAGGTGCTAAGGTTCTTCCTTCTGAGAAGACGGTGATGGAAGGGTTATATCAACCACTCTCAAGACCACTATTTATATATGTAAACAAGAAATCCGCTGAAAGACCAGAGGTAAGAGAATTTGTAGAGTTTTATTTGAAAAATGCAAGCAGATTAGTAAAAGAGGTAAAATACATACCACTTCCTGAGAAGGCGTATAAACTTGCTGAGAAAAGATTTAACAAAAGAATAACCGGTACTGTCTTTGCAGGAGAGGCAAAAACAGGTATAAAAGCAGAGGATTTATTCAGACCAGAAGAAAAGAAATAAACTTATACTATAAGTATATCATACTGGGACAAAACTGAAGGATTTAATAAAATTATTTATCCTTTATAGTTGTAATTTATTAGTTTGGAGGTTTTTTTCTTGAAAAACCAATTAGGAAAAATTAAAGAAAATATAATAGAAATGTTACTATTCTTGAGTGCGATATTTTCAATAATTATTACAGGTAGTATTGTATTTATTCTATTTTATGAGTCCATTGGATTTTTTAAAGAGGTTTCTATTATAGAATTTCTCACTGGGAAAGAATGGACTCCGCTTTTTGCTAATCCGAAGTTTGGTGTTCTTCCTCTTATAGCAGGAACCTTTCTCACTACGGGTATTGCTATTTCAATTGCACTACCATTAGGATTAATAGCCGCAATATATTTAAGCGAATATGCTACACATAGGGTAAGAGAGATTTTAAAACCAGTGCTTGAGGTTTTGGCAGCTATTCCAACGGTTGTATATGGATATTTTGCATTACTTTTTCTGACACCTTTGCTTCAGAAATTTATACCACAGATTTCTAGTTTTAATGCATTAAGTCCTGGTATAATAATGGGAATAATGATCATACCTTATGTGACTTCAGTAAGCGAGGACTCAATGAGGGCTGTTCCGATGCATATAAGAGAAGGTTCTTACGCAATGGGAGCAACAAGATTTCAGACAGCAATTAAAGTTATAATACCGGCTGCTTTTTCCGGTATTGGGGCAGGATTTACTCTAGGTATATCAAGGGCAATAGGTGAAACAATGGTGGTAGCAATAGCTGCCGGAATGATGCCAAATTTTACATTAAACCCTCTTGAACCTGTTCAGACATTTACCTCTTATATAGTTCAGGTAAGCCTTGGAGATGTTCCCCATGGGACCCTGGAATATAAAACTATATTTGCAGCAGGTGTTACACTCTTCTTAATCACATTGATTTTCAATATAATAGGATTCTGGTTGAAAAAAAGAATAATAATAAGAGGGGTATATTAAATGGAAGATATTAAAAAAAGAATAAAAATCATCAAGTTTTGGGATTACTTATTTGGGATCGTAGGTCTTTTATCTACTTTTGTTGGAGTTTTACTTCTGGTTATTCTTTTCATAGATTTATTCATAGATGGTGCAGCAAGATTGAATTACAAGTTTATTACTTCTTTCCCATCCAGGTTCCCAAAAGAAGCAGGTATACTTTCAGCATTGGTAGGAACAACACTGGTGATGTTTGTCACTGCTTTTGTTGCTGTGCCACTCGGAGTTATGGCAGGCATATATCTTGAAGAATACGCAAAGAAAAATTGGCTTACTAACATAATAGAAATTAATATAGCAAACTTAGCTGGTGTACCTTCCATTATTTATGGTCTTTTAGCACTCGGATTGTTTGTTTATTTCTTCAAATTTGGGGAAAGTATAATCACAGGCGGGCTTGCTCTTGCACTTTTAATTCTACCTATAGTCATAACAGCAACAAGGGAATCAATAAGAGCAATACCAAATTCTATAAGAGAGGCATCATATGCGCTTGGAGCAACAAAATGGCAAACAGTAAAAAATCACATTATTCCATACTCGCTTGGAGGAACTCTCACAGGTATAATAATTGGACTTTCAAGAGCTATTGGTGAGACTGCGCCTGTAATCACTGTTGGAGCTTTAACTTTCATAACTTTCTTACCATCTTCACCTATTGTAAAAAGATTTCCTTTTATCTCATTTAAATGGTTATTTGATCCATTTACAGTGATGCCTATACAGGTATTTAACTGGGTATCAAGGCCTCAGAAAGAGTTCCATATAAATGCTGCTGCAGCAGGTGTAATACTATTAATAATGACATTACTAATGAATGCTATAGCAATTTATATTAGATATAGATTTAGGAGAAAAATAAAATGGTAACAGAAAACTTAAAAGCTAAAGTGAATAATCTAAACTTCTACTATGGTAATACTCAAGTTCTTAAGAATAATAACCTGCCTATATTTGAAAAGAAAATAACTGCTCTTATTGGGCCTTCAGGGTGTGGGAAAACAACATTCCTTAGGTGTTTTAACAGGATGCATGATTTATATCATAATAACCGATATGAGGGTGAAATTATCCTTTATCCCGACAACATTAATATTATTTCACCTCTGATTGACCCAATAGAAGTAAGGATGCGTATAGGTATGGTTTTTCAAAAGCCAAATCCATTTCCTAAGTCCATATATGAAAATATTGCTTTTGGTCTTAGGATAAGAGGAATTAAGAAAAAAAGTATAATTGATGAAGTGGTGGAAAAAACATTAAAAGATGCTGCACTCTGGGATGATGTTCGTGACCGTCTTCATAGTCCAGCATTTAACCTCTCAGGAGGACAACAGCAGAGGTTATGTATAGCAAGGGCACTTGCTACAAATCCTGAAATATTACTTTTTGACGAACCTACTTCAGCAATTGATCCAATAGCAACAGGAAAGATTGAAGAACTTATGGTAGAACTAAAAAAGAAGGTAACAATAATAATTGTTACTCACAATATACACCAAGCAGCAAGAATTGCTGATTATACAGCATTTATGTATCTTGGTGAGATTATAGAATTTGGTCCTACAGAGAAGATATTTACTGTACCTTCTGATAAAAGGACAGAACTTTACATATCAGGAAAATTCGGTTAAATAACGGAGGATAATTATGTTTGATGAAAAAATCTTAGATCTTAAAAGAGAGATAATAGAATATGCAAGTTTGGTAGAAAATATGATTGAAAAAAGCATTAAAGGGCTAATAATGAAAGAAAAAGAAATTTTGTCTGAAGTAATAAAGATAGATGAAGATAAAGCTAATAAATATGAAATAGAAATTGATGAAAAGTGTGTTAACATTATTGCTCAATATGAGCCAAAAGCAAAAGATTTAAGGATGGTTCTTATGATTTTGAAGATGAATAATGACCTTGAAAGAATTGGTGACCACGCTGTAAATATAAGTCAAAGCTCTCTATATCTTTTAGAACATCCTTTTGTTAAAGTTGATATAGACATATCTCAAATTGCAGAAGTTTCAAAGAAAATGTTAAAAGACAGCATAATCGCTTTCATAACTGAAGATGTCTCTTTAGCAAGAACAGTTTGTAAAAACGATTCAGTTATTGATAACTTAAAATATGAACTTTCAAAGAAATTGATTGATTTTATGTCTTCTGACCCCAAAACAATTAAAAATGCTTTAAATATAATGAGAATAGTTAACAACCTTGAAAGAATTGCTGACCTTGCTACAAATATCTGTGAAGAAGTAATATTTATATTTGAGGGGAAAGTAATAAAACATCACTTAGAAGAAAAGAAGTAATATTATCTCCCTTAAGAATATAGTTTATTAAGTGGCAAAAATTTTTAAGAACTTCTTTTAAAAAGTTAATCTCTTCATCCACAATTTTAGTATCTGATTAAAAAATTCTTCAAACACTTCTTTGTCATGTCTTGCTGTTGCCTTTATATATGCTAAATTTAAAAATATTTCTTCTGCCAATCTGCGTTCGGAGGTTATATTATAGAAATACTCAATTAACATCATCTTGAATAAAACTTCAGTGTCTATTGGTGGGTTGTCCTGTAAAAGAGAACTTTGACAGATGGGTAATATTGAAGTTTTACAAAAGCTGTTCTAAAATGTGACGGGGCCAGTTTTTTAATTTTAATGATACCATTCAGGAAATAGTATTTTCAATACATCTTCACAAGTCAGGGCTACTGTGAATTTTTCTTTTTTAAGCACAATTGTTTTATATTCTCTTAACCAATTGCTGATTGGAAAATTTGTTGACCGTAGTTTCTTAAGCAAGAAATAGGCAATGTCATCTCTGGTAATAGTTTCTGTAGTGTTCATAACCTGAAAAATATCATCAGGGATACCAAATATCCATTTTGTTTCTTTTATGTCAAACAATATATCAGGTCCTTTTATTTTCAGCAAAATAAATGCAATCGGTGCATAAAAAAAATTACTCGGTTCAAATTCAGATTTTCCTATTAAATAGAACTTCCCTTCCAGAGCCCCCAAGTTCTGTTAACTTTTGATGGGGGAAAATAATAAAAAATGAATATAAAAGCAAGTAAATATAGCGAACTCTACTTTAATCTGTCAGTTGAAGATGCATACCGAGAATTTTTAGAAAAATTTTAGGATAATAGTTTCTACTTTGACAGTTCTGTCATATTTATCCTTATCAAAGTTTAAGCAAAAATGGAATATCATAAAGAAAGTTAACAGAACTTAAAAAAAACGGGGGTCAGGCAGTACAATTGGTATATTATGTTAGGTTGATTTTAAGATATACCTTACCCAAAATTTCTGTGTTTATAGGAGCTGAATTGGATGCTGGAATCAAAGGTAGGGACTTTTATAGAACATCCTGATTAGTTTTAAATCATCTTAAGAGAGCTACTTTTAAAACATTCATTCTTCTTCAGGGACAATGTTGGCTACTGCAGCAACTTTATCCCCTTCGTCAAGTTTTACTAACCTTACACCTTGTGTGTTCCGTGACATAACTGAAATTTCGTCAACTTTTAACCTTATACTCATACCTTGTTCTGTCATAATCATAACTTCATAGCCAGGGTTGGCAACTTTTACTCCGACAACTTTACCGTTGCGTTCAGTTGTTTTTATGTTTATTACACCTTTACCACCACGAGTTTGTAACCTGTAATCTTCAACTTTAGTTCTTTTCCCAAAACCGTTTTCACATACTGTTAACAATATATCATCTTTTTTTACAACTTCTAAACTTACAACTTCGTCATCTTTTGATTTAAACCTTATTCCTACAACACCTTTACCTGTCCTACCTATAGGACGAACTTTGTCTTCTTTAAACCTTATTGCGAACCCGTTCTTGGTAGATATTATAACTTCAGATTTACCATCAGTATGTTTTACATCTATTAAAGAATCGTCTTTGTCAAGATTTATAGCGATGATACCACCTTTTCTCGGGTTTGAATACTCTGATAAGTTTGTTTTCTTTATAACACCTTTTTTTGTACACATTAAAAGATAAGATTTATCGTCAAACTTATCTACTGCAACACAAGCAGTAATTTTTTCATCCATAGAAGAAAGTTGTATCAAATTTACTGCTGGTTTACCTTTTGAAATTCTTGACCCTTCAGGAATTTCGTATACACGTGACCAATAAACTCGTCCTTTGTTGGTAAACCATAAAAGATATGAATGTGTGTTAGTGATTATTAATTGTTCTACAAAATCTTCCTCTTTTACAGTAGTTGCTGTGATACCTTTCCCACCACGATGTTGTGCTTTATAACTACTTAGTGGCATTCGTTTTACATACCCATGATGTGATATACAAACCACTACATCTTCTTCTTTAATTAAATCTTCAATAGTTAATTCTTCTACTTTGGAGATAATTTTTGTTCTTCTTGAGTCAGCATAATTCTGTTTTATTTTATTTAATTCTTCTTTTATTATATTATCAATTTTTTTAGGGTCACGAAGAATTGATTTCAACAGTTCAATAGTTTTGATAAGTTCAAGATATTCTTCTTCCAATTTTTTTCGTTCTAAAGAGGTAAGTTGTTGTAATCTCATTTCAAGAATAGCGTTTGCTTGAGCACGGGTAAACTTGAATTCTGAAATCAAATTTTCGCATGCAGTAGGAGTATCTTTTGATTCACGGATAATTTTTATTATCCGGTTTAAATGTTCAATTGCAATTCTTAACCCTTCAACAATATGTGCTCTATGTTCTGCTTTTTTAAGGTCAAATTCTGTCCTTTTATAAACAATTTCACGTCGGTGGTCAATATAACATTGTATCATTTCACGCATAGAAAGTACTTGAGGTTTGCCGTTGACAAGAACTAACATTATTACACCAAAAGATGTTTCTAACTGTGTATGTTTGAACAACTGGTTTAGTACAATATTTGGATTGCCATCACGTTTCACTTCTATAACTATACGTACACCTTCACGGTCAGATTCATCTCGTAGGTCAGCAATATCTTGAATTTTTTTTTGCTGGGCAAGTTCTGCTATTGTTTCTAAAAGTTCGGCTTTGTTAACTTGGTAGGGTATTTCTCGAACAATTATTGCATAACGGCCACCTTTGATTTCTTCAATATCAGCTTTTGCACGAATACGGAAGTTACCTTTCCCAGTAGTAAAATATTCTTTTATTCCTTCTTTTCCAAGTATGATTCCGCCGGTAGGGAAATCCGGTCCTTTAATATAATTCATTAATTCTTCGTTAGTAATTTCCGGATTGTCAATTGTTGCGATGATACCGTCACAAATTTCTGAAAGGTTATGAGTAGGGATATTTGTAGCCATACCTACAGCAATACCGCTGGAACCGTTTACCAAAATGTTAGGAAATTTTGACGGTAAAACTACAGGTTCTGTTAACGACCCGTCGTAGTTCGGCATAAAATTCACTGTTTCTTTATCAATATCTTCTAACATTTCTTCAGCAATTTTGTTCAATCTGACTTCAGTGTATCTCATAGCAGCAGGCGGGTCACCGTCTATAGAACCAAAATTACCTTGACCATCAACAAGTGGGTATCGTAGACTAAAATCTTGTGCCATACGAACCATTGCGTCGTATACTGCAGTATCGCCATGAGGATGAAATTTTCCAAGAACATCTCCTACTACACGGGCAGATTTTTTATACGGTTGGTTATGTTTTAACCCGAGTTCTTTCATTGTATATAAAATTCTTCTATGGACAGGTTTAAGTCCGTCGCGAACATCAGGTAATGCACGGCCTACTATTACACTCATTGCATAATCTGTATATGAACTACGCATTTCTTCACCAATATCACGAAGAATAATATTCTGTGTTTCAAAATCTAAATTTTGTTGTTGATTATTTTTATTTGCCATAGAATAAAACTCCTTTTGTTTGTGAGATTTAATATTTGAAATTTATACAATTTTTATTTGTAAAAATACAAGGTGGGAAATAAAGTTTTTCTTATTAACAAAATTTAGACTTACCTGTTCGTTTGGGATGGTTATATCTTTTTTTGTTTTCTAAATTTATTTTTGTCCCAATGGAACATGGAAGAGATTTTTTTGTGAAAATCTTTCTTTGCTTGCAGTAACTTCTTTAATTCTTCTTTTGTCATTACATCGTCAGACCAAATATCTTTTTCTAACTGGTCTAATTGTTGTTTAGTTTTTTTAAGTTCGTCAGCCTGTTGTTGAGTTATTTTACCATTTTTTAGTGCTCTATCTATATGTCTATCGAACATCACAGATTTATCTTGTTTTTCACGCCAATTTTTTATTGCAGTTTCTAAAACTTCATGAACTTTTTGTTGGAAAGTTTTTCGTAATTGTTCTGCTTTTTCTTTTTCTTCTTTAGTCATTTTATCGTCAGACCATATATTTTTGTGATAATCTTCAACTTCTTTTTTTAGTTTTAAAAGTTCATCTGCTTGTTGTTGAGAAATAATTCCATCTTCAACAGCATTCTTTATTCGTTGGTCAAACTCAAACTTTCTTTTATGGGAAAATTTACTACGAGGAAACATTTCCCACAATTCTTCATGTGGGATACTTTTATCTTCTATTGGAGGGTCTGGCGGTAGTGGGATTTGAGAAAAAAGGAAGGAGAAAGTAAGTAAAGTGAGTGTTGTAGTTATAAATATTATCTTGTATTTCATTTTTTCCCTCCTTTTTAGTTAAAGTATTGTTAATTAACGTTATTTCTTTTTTTCGTTTCTTTTTCTAACATCTGCTATTTATATTTTTCTACCCAACAACCATGTTTGGAATTTGTTCTCACCAGATTTTTTATCTGGGTAGTGTTTCTATATATTCTAAATTAATTTTTTCCAAACTAGAAACCAATTCTAACAAACCCAACTCAGCAGAATAAAAGTTGTTTATTTCATAGATTTCTTTTAGTAAGGTGGTTCTATAAGGTATACAAGAAAATTTTATGAAGAAAACGATAAATATACTTACAATAGTTACTGTAACTACGCTACGAAACATATACCGTAACCAGGGTAATGACGAGATAATAGGTTCAACATTCTTGTTGAAGATTCTATCATACAATTTTATATTGAAACTATCGTTTAGCGATACTTCTTCTATATATTTTTGTAAGTTCTTATCTATTTGTAGCAACAAATCAAACTCAGTTTTACAGTTAGTGCAATGGTTTATATGTTCCAACAACAAATAAGTTAATTTTGTATCCAATTGGTGGTCAAGATATTTAGACATCATTTTTTTAACTTTTTTACAGAACAAAAACATGATTTTTTCCTCCGTCTATTAATATTAGACAACAAAAATTTAAAAATCTTGCGTGTAAAAATTCATTTTTTTAAAAATTTTTTAGTTAAAAACTTTTTCAAATTTTGTCTTGCACGAAAAAGTAGGGATTCTACAGAAGATACTGACGTGTTCATAATTTCAGCAATTTCTTGGTATGATTTATGTTCAAATTTTGCTAATATTAACGCCATTTTTTGGTTTGGTGGGAGATGGTCTATTGCAGAGTTTACTATTGATTGTATCTGTTCAGTTTCAGATTCAAATTCAATAACTGTTTCTAAATCGTTTTCAACGAGTTCTGGAACAATTTCGTCAATAGAGACACTTTCTTTTTGTCTTTTTTTTGATTTTAAAAAATTTATTGCTAAATTTGTTGCTATACGATAAATATAAGTATATACAGTAGAATTAAACTTAAACTTTTCTATTGAGAACCAAAATTTTGTAAATGTTTCTAAAACAATTTCTTCTGCATCGTGGAGAGTTCCAGTAGGTTTGATATAGTTGTAGACTAATAAAAACACTTTGTTTTTATATTTGTTTACTACCAATTCAAAAAGAGAAAATTTTTGCAGTTCGTTAACTTCTTTTTGTTTTATTTTTCTGACAATTTCTTCGTCGGATAATTCTGGTTTCATAAACAAAAAATTTCTCCTTGATATTTTTTTACTCTAAAGTAGATATAAAACTAAAAAATTTTTGTGCAGTCAATATTTAAGTTTAAACTTCTATTTAGTCTTGTTTTCTGGTATAAATTTTTGTAAAATACATTAGATTTTATTTTAGTGTATGATAAGTGGAGTTTATGAAATTTTACACGGAATATCTTGTGTTTAACACAAAGAATAAAGTTGAGTTTATTAACATCACAGACAAAATTGAGCAGATAGTCAAAAAGAGTGGGATAAAAGAAGGGTTATGTTTAGTAAATGCTATGCATATAACTTCTTCGGTATTTATTAACGATGAAGAAGAAGGTTTGAAACAAGATTTTAAGGAGTGGTTGGAAAAACTTGCGCCGACGGATGTTTCTAAATATAGGCATAACCTTACTGGCGAAGATAATGCTCATGCACATCTTAAACGAACTATAATGGGTAGAGAAGTAGTTGTTGCAATAACTAATGGCAGGTTAGATTTTGGTCCGTGGGAACAAATTTTTTATGGCGAGTTTGACGGTCAACGAACTAAAAGAGTTTTAGTAAAAATTATTGGTGAGTGAAAAAGTTTTTATTCTTGACTTTCAATTTTCAATTTAGTAAAAAATTTAATCTATTTTTGTTAGAAGGAGGATAAACTTATGGGTGCATTAATAGGTGGAATAATTGCATTAGCGATAGGGATTTATTTATGGTATATTTTCCCAGGGCAGGTAATTGTTATTCTTGGTTCAATACCGATAATGTTAGTTTTAGGTGCGCTTTTGGCAATTATTGCAGGAATTACTTCTATCAAAGATTCTATTGAAGCAAAGAAATTAGAGAAAGAAGCTGCTGAACAATCTTCTTCATCTTCAACAGAACCACAACAGAAATAGTTTGTTATTCAAACTTTTTTGGTGAAGGTAGTGTCTTATTTTTAAGTAAGATACTATACAAATATTTTTTTAGTAAGTTTATAGAACATATAACCTAGAAATATTCCCAATACCGCACCACATATTATATCTGACGGATAGTGTACTCCAACATAGACTCGTGATATAGCACTTAGTGTAGCAAATAAATATGCTATAATTCCAACCCAGTAAGATTTCAAAATCTCTATTATATTTTTCTTTGCTTTACTACTTTTCTTAAAAAACAAAAATAACATTGTTGCTACAGTAAACGAATTCATTGCGTGTGATGATGGGAAGGAAGGTCCTGCTGAAGGAACCATTTTTATTACATTTTCTAAAACTTCAAATGGTCGTGGCCGGTTAAAAATATGTTTTAACAACTTACTGCTGAACAAATCTGACAAAGTTATTCCAACGCAGAGACTTACTGCTGTGATACGTGTTTTATAATTGCCAAAAAGTAGCATGCCTAAAAATATTGCCAAAAACAATAAATAAAAATTTTTGGTATTTGTAATGAATGGCATTATAATATCAAGGAAACTGTTTCTCCAATTGTGGTTTATTATGTAGAACAGTTTTATATCTAATATTTTAACAATATCCAACATAATTTAAAAACCTGCTGGATAAACTCATTTACACTTTTGCAGTTTGAAGTTCTTGTATTAGTTTTTTAACAATCTCATCAGGTTGAATTCCTTCGGCTTCTGCTTGGAAGTTTAGTATGATTCTATGTCTCAATGATGGCAAAGCTACACTATTGACATCTTCAACACTAACAGCGTATCTTTGGTTAATGATTGCGTGTGCTTTTGCTGCAAGGACTAAAGTTTGTTCAGCTCGTGGACTACAACCCCATAAAACATATTTTTTGACAAATTCAGGAGCTATTTTTTCCGTAGGTCGGCTGGAACGAACAAGTTTTACAATATAATCAATCACTGAATCAGTTATGGGTACACTGCGAACAAAATTTTGTAATTGCAAAATTTCTTCCTGTGAGATAACTTTGTTTGTAGTAGGTTCTTTAATTCCTGTTGTACGGTTTAAAATTTCTTTTTCTTCGTTTTCTGACGGATAACCAATGTTTATCTGGAAAAAGAAACGGTCAAGTTGTGCTTCAGGTAATGGATATGTTCCTTCTTGTTCAATAGGGTTCTGTGTTGCTAAGACAAAGAATGGTTGAGGTAAATTGTATGTTACTCCGTTTACTGTAACTTTATATTCTTGCATGCACTGTAACAATGCTGATTGTGTTTTTGGTGGAGTACGGTTAATTTCGTCTGCTAAAACAATATTTGAAAAAACAGGTCCTGGGATAAATCTATAATTTCGTTTCTTACTTACAGGGTCTTCTTCAATAACTTCCGTTCCTGTAATATCTGCTGGCATAAGGTCTGGTGTGAACTGTATCCTACTAAATTTTAAGTCTAACACATCAGCAAGTGTATGGACGATCATTGTTTTTGCCAGTCCTGGGACACCAACTATTAGGCAATGTCCTTTACAAAGTAAAGAAATTATAAGTTCATTTATGACTTCCTGTTGACCGACAATTTTTTTTGCAATTTCAGATTTTATTAATTGTACTTTTTTTACAACATAATTTGCATATTCCACGTCTGACTTCATGTAGTTTTCTCCTTTAAATAGACTGATGGGGTTATTTTAAAACCTCACATTTGTTCAGGCGCATGAATACCTAACAGATTTAGTCCGTTATTTATTACAATCTTGCTTGCCAAAGTTAAAACTAATCGTGGATATGAAATTTTATTTTTGTCTATTATACGGCAAGTTTCATAAAATTTGTGAAACAATCTAGATAAATCTATTAGATACGAACATAAATAATTAGGTGCTAAAGTTTCTATACAAGAATAAAGAACATCTTCATAAAAACACAAAGTTTTTATTAAATTCATTTCTTCAACAGTGGCAGTGTAGTTGTCAAATACAGTATCAATCATTTCTATTACATTATCTTCTGACAGTTTTGTTTCCCTAAAAATTCCGCAACATCGTGTATGTGCATATTGGATATAATACACAGGATTTTTTAATGAATGTTCTTTTGCGAGGTCAAAATCAAATTCAAGATGTGTATCAGGTGTCTTGGTTAACAAAAAGAATCGTGTTACATCAACACCAACTTCAGAAACAACTTCGTCTAAAGTGATAAATTTTCCTTCACGAGTAGACATTGAAATTCGTACACCGTTGCGTATCAACGATACTAACTGGTAAAGAATAATATCTAACTTAACATTTTTTTCTGCTATAGCATACACTGCAGATTTTAATCTTGGTAGATATCCGTGGTGGTCAGCACCCCAAATGTTTATTAACCAATCATATCCTCGTTCAAGTTTTTTAAAATGGTATGCAATATCACTTAAAAAATATGTAGGCTCACCATTGCTACGGAAAATTACTCTATCTTTATCATCACCCATATCTTTTGACTTAAACCAAACAGCGTTATCAAATTCTTCTATTAACCCTTTTTGTTTTAGTATTTGCAATATTTTCTCAACATAACCTGACGAATATAACGAATTTTCAGAATAATAATTGTCAAATTTCACACGGAAATTTTGCAACGACTGTTTTATTTCTTGAATTACGATATCCACAATTTTTTGTTTAATTTCTTCAATAGGAAGTTTTGCGATGTTGTCAGAAAGTTTTTCTTCTAATGTTTTTGCTATTTGTTTTATATAATCGCCTTTATACATTCCCATAGTCAACATTTTTTCTATCCAACATATGGTGTTTTTGTCAAACAAATTTTTAATTCTTTCAGAACAGTTAGATAACACTGTAGCAGTAAGGATATCAATCTGTTTTCCTCTATCGTTATTATAATACTCGCGGAATACTTCATAACCTAACTGTTCTAAAATATTTGCTAAAACATCTCCTATAACTGCACTTCTAGCATGACCTATATGCAGAGGTCCTGTAGGATTTGCTGAGACATATTCAATTAATACTCTAACATTCTTTTTTTGTTGTTGTGGATATTTATTTTTTTGACGTACGATATTTTGTATTTCTTCAAGATACACTTTTAAGTTTAGGTTAAAATTAAGAAACCCAGGTAAAGAAAATTCAATTTTGTTAAACAACGAAGAAAAATTTTTATTTATTTCGTTATATATCTGTTGATATACTTGTTGTGCAGGTAGTCCAATCTTTCTGCTAAGAACAATTGGTAGGTTTGTTGCTAATTCAAATGGTATATTTTTTGGTGGTTCTCTTAATTCAATTTCTGCCTGAGATATATTAACCCCGAAAGGTTGTATAATTTCATTTAGTATTTTTTTTAGTTTTTGTTTCATAACTTACAATTTTACCTTTAAACCATATACGTTCTAAAGCATAAAATTCGCGCAGTTGTGGTGTCATTATATGGACAATTACACTGCCATAATCTAATATTACCCATTTATAAAATCTTTCACCTTCAGTATGTGCAGGTATAATTCCGTAACGTTTCTTGAGTTCGGTTTTTATATATTCAAACAAAGTGTTAATATGAGTAGATACGGTTCCAGTAATTATTACAAAATAATTACAGAAAGTTGAAATTTTTGATACGTCAAGGATAACTATATTTTGTCCCTTTTTTTCTTTTGCTAACAATGCTATATTTTTTGCTAAAGTTTTTGGTTTAAAAGATTTAGTTTTCATATTAGTTTTTTTTATTTTAATAATGAAAAATCTTTTCCAAGGATTATTATCAAATCTGCTGGGATAAAATTATCTTCTTGAGTTTCCGTTACGTTGTTTGAAGAAATAGATAAACTTTTCAACTGATGAAAATAAAAATTTGATATATTGTCTATTTTTAATAATTGAGAAATATTGTTTACTATAGATGCATTACCAGAGTAATCTATAATTTTACTTTCAGGTAGTTCACAATACCAATTACCCCAGCTGAGAACATCATACCCGTGGTCACGTAAAAACTCAGTAACTTTACGGGCTAATTTTCGTTCTTTAGAAGCGTTATACACTTTGATACCAACTTTTTTATTTTCATTTATAACAATTTCTTCACTAAGATACAATATTAGTGAAGCAATTTTTTCACTGTCATGGTAGACATACCTACCTTGTGGAAAACCTTGTAAAACAGAAAATCGTAAGTTTGTTTGAGTCAAATTCCTAAATTCTGTTATAATATTTAACAATTCCCATAATGTAATATTCGTATGAACACCTCTACGGATATTAGTTATAATCAAGGGCAGTTTTATAATATTTTTTATGTGTGTAGCAGTTTTTATTACATTTTTTATAAACTGTTGTTGACGTGCAATTCTACCATAGTCTCCTGTAGGACCACGATAGCGGATATATTTCAACGCATCTTCGCTGGATAAAAAATATTCTCCAGGGTCAAAATGAATATGTAAATTCCCAGCGTTATCGTCGTAATGCATAGGTTCATAAATAGTAATTTTAATTTTACCTAATGCATCTAAAATTTTTTTAAATCCCGAATAGTCTATTACGACACAATACGGAATCTCAATTTTTTTCTTAATTTTGTCAGAGAATAACAATGTGGTTTCTATCAATTTAGCAAGTTGTTTTCCAGCGGCAAGTTTGTTTCTTGTATGGTTGTAAAGATAGGCATATACTTCGGAAATTTTTTTATATTTTAATTGTGGTACATCCAGATAAGTATCTCTGGGGATTGAAATCACATCTAAAATTTTATTTTTTGGTGAATAACTTAATAACAAAACAGTGTCTGAATGTACAGAATTATTTACGAAATCTACTCCAAGAATTAAAAAAGTTGTCCTCTTAGTATGCATTAAGTTAGTGATAAACTTACTTTTATAACTTAGAACTGTTAAATATAAAATCATACAAATGACAATTCCTAAAATTATATGTTTAGTTTTTATTCCCATAATCATTTTTGATAAATTTTTTTTCGCAGGATATATTCTTCAACTTCCTGTGGTAATAAAAATTTTATTGACAAACCTTTTTTAACTCGTGTTCGTATTTCGCTGGAAGAAATTTCTATTTTAGGTGAGGGGAAAAAAATGATTTTTCCATTTACGAACAATTTATTATATGGTTGAGCAAGTTTTTGCTCGACTATACGTTCTCCCACAAGAAAATCTATTTTGGAAACAATTTTTTCCCAATTTTCCCACGTAGTTAAAGTTAATAAAGAATCTAAACCAATCAGAAAATATAATTTGATGTCTTTGTATATTTTACAGAATTCGTCCACAGTGATATAAGTATAAGAAATTTTTTTCCTTTCAAGTTCAAAAGTACTAATTTCAAATTTTGTTGAAGTAGAGATTGCTAATTTTAACATTTCGAGTCTATGTTTCCAATGGGTTAGTTTATATCCGAGTTTATGTGGTGGAGAGTAACAAGGAATAAAAATTACTTTTTGTGCATCAACAAATTCTAAAGCACGTTGTGCTAAAATTAAATGTCCATAATGGACAGGGTCAAATGTACCACCAAAAAGTATTATAGGTTTTTTTTGATGGTTCATTTATGTTCTAATAGTTCCATCTCCTACAACTATATATTTTGTTGTAGTTAACTCGTTAAGTCCCATGGTACCTCGAGCATGAAGTTTTGAAGTTGAAATACCTATTTCTGTTCCGAACCCGAACACTCCACCGTCGTGCAACCGTGTAGAAGAGTTCACAAACACTGCTGCTGAATCTACTTCATTACAAAATTTTTGTATATTTTGTGAATTGGTAGACATTATAGCATCTGAATGGTGTGAACCAAATTTGTTTATATGTTCAATTGCTTCATCAATATTTTCTACAATTTTTATTGAAAGTATTAGGTCAAGATATTCTGTAGTCCAATCTTGTAATTTTGCAGGTTTAATTTTTATCCCGTGTTGGTTTAAAATTTTAATTGTTTTTTTACATCCACGAAGTTCTACATTGTGTTCTATATACATCTTTGCCATTTTAGGTAAAAACTTTTCTGCAATATCTTTATGAACTAACAAAGTTTCCATTGCGTTACACACAGCAGGCCGTTGAACTTTTGCATTAAAACATACTTGAATTGATTTCTCTACATCTGCTGTAGCGTCTACAAATGTATGACAAATGCCGCTACCGTGAGATAATACAGGGATAACAGACCTTGATTTTATTATAGAGATCATTTTTTCTCCACCCCGAGGAATTACTAAATCTATATAATTTTCTAATTTCAACAGTTCGTACATAATGTCATATGAAGGTTCGTCAATAAACAAAACAATATCGTCTTTAAATTCTAAATTAAATTTTTTCCACACATTTGATATTGCATTTTTGACAATTTTGATAAGTGTTTTGTTAGTATTTATACTTTCAGACCCGCCTCGTAAAATTACACAATTACCCGATTTTATACATAATGCAACAGAATCTATTGTAACGTTAGGTCGAGATTCGTAAATCATAAAAATTACGCCAATAGGTACACGAAGTTTTTTTATTTTTAATCCGTTAGGCCGTGTCCATTCTGATATTACTTGGTTAACAGGGTCAGGTAATGAAATTATCGTATCAATTGCAGAAATCATTTCCTGGATTCGTTTTTGGTTTAGTGTTAGACGGTCAATTAAAGATTGTTTCAATTTTGTAGCAATAGCTTTTTTGACATCTTTCTGGTTAGAATCTAGTATTATTTGTGTATTATTTATTAATTCATTTTTTATTTCTGATAAGATATTATTTCTTATTTCTGTAGGAAGACAAGCAAACTGGTAAGAGACGTTTTTAACTTTTTGTATTTTTTTTATCCAACGAAATTTATTTCTTTCCACGACATTTCCTCCAAAGTTAAAATAGATTTTTTATTATGCTGAATATATTAAGGATATATTCTTTATACAACTGTGTAACAATTCCTATGATAAAAAGGATTATTAGCAAAATTATTATATGTATTCTACGAATAGTTATCATAGTTATAGATAAATTGTATACTCTAGGTGAGGGAAAATATTGTTTTTATATTCTAACCATGACAAAAAATTGTTATCTATACGGTTCTCTTTTAGTTGGTGGTATAAAGTTAAGAAATTAGTAATATGTTCCTTAGTTCTTTTTTGTGCATATTCTACCATAGTTCCCGTAGTCATAATAAATGCCCAGTCAGAGGATTGTGCTAAAAGCAATTCTCGGGCAAGTTGGTTTAATACACGTTTTTTTAACTCATCAATTTGTGGATGATATGTATCTACTGCAGCACACATAAGTTCTTCACATTTATGTAAATGTCGGTAGATCCAGTCGTTTGAACCGTTCAACCATACTTCGTAATAACCTTTATCTCCCCAGGAAGATGCTGACGGTTGTAAAACTTGGTTCTTAGGATATTTTTCTAAATATTCTGTTGGGAGGATAGGTTTAAACACATCTTGGTCAAAACAGATTTTTCTAAACAAATAATTTAAAAAATCTGGACCTTCAAACCACCAGTGGCCAAACAGTTCCGCGTCATACATTGAAACTACTATAGGTTCTCGGTCAAAAATGTTTCTTAGATACCGTATTTGATGTTCCCTGTTGAACATAAAATTTCCGGCGTGGATAGCAGCTTTTTGCTGAGCCCATTTTGGGTTATACGGTTCTTTTTTATCCAGCCCGACTTTACCTGTAACACGATAATATTTTATTCCGACATTTCTGCGGACACCATCTTTATGTAAGTAAGGTTTTATATATTCGTACTCTAGGTCATAACCAACATCACGGTAAAACTCGCGATAGTCAGGGTCGCCTGGATAACCAACATCTGCAGACCATACTTGATGTGCAGTTTCCATATCACGGGCAAATACTGCAACACCGTTTGGTGTATATATTGGTGCGAACACGCCGTATCGTGGTCTTGGTTCTCCATATAGAATTCCGTGTGCTTCTATGAAAAAGTATTGTATTCCGTTTTCTTTTAAAATCTTATCTATTCCATAACTATAGGCACATTCTGCAAGCCAGATACCTCGTGGCGGTTTACCAAATTTTATTTCATAATCTTTTACTGCAATACGTATTTGTGCTTTTCGGACACGGTCTGAAGACATCAACGGTAAGAACCCGTGTGTTCCGTTACAAGTGATTATTTCAACTTTTCCTGTATTTAATAAATTTCTGTAAGCTGTTAAAATGTTCCTATGATATTTTTCATAAATTTGCATACATAACTTAAACTTTTGTTCATACATTTTTGCTGTAGAAAAAAATGGTTCTTGATTATGTAATCTCCAAGTTTCTTTTTCTGCAAGTTCTATAAGTTTGGAAAGTTTTGTGTAGTATCTATCTTGTAAAAGTTTATCCTCCATCATATTACACAACGGTGGTGTAAGCGACATTGTGATACGGAAATCTACATTGTCTTTTAAAAAATTTTCCATTATATAAATTAGAGGTATGTATGTTTCAGTCATAGCTTCATAGAACCAATCTTCTTCTAAAAAATCTTCATATTCTGGATGTCTAACGTAAGGTAAATGGTTATGTAATACTAAACACCAATATCCCTGTGGCATATTTTTCAAGCTCCAAAGTTAAAATTAATTTTAAATTCGCAACTGTTTCAAAAAAAATATGTTGCTGATTGGTCTGACTTATGAAGAACTTCTTTTTATACTCTTCTAAAGACTGTTAAAAATTTAAAAATAAAATCCTAAATTTAAACCAAACCTATATTGAGGTATAATCGGAAACTGTGCAGTATAAGTCCAACCTGTCCATATCCAATTAGTAATTTCTTTAGACACTTCTGTAACAGAAGCTCCTATCTCAAAAAACAAGCCTAATATCATAAAATTTTTTTTGTTAAAATTTATATTAAAATCAGTACCAAAAATCAAACTACTAATTGAAGATACATCATACAAAATGTCACTATATGCACGAGAACCATCTTTATTGCCAAACCCTATCTCATAAGGTACAATACCAAAAGCTATCCCAGTGTAAGGTTCCAAAATTTCTGATGGATAAATAAGTTTTAACCCTATTCTTCCCATAGTGGCTTTAGAAATATAATAAATGTCATTAGGAAGGGTTGGAGAAGTAGATGAACTGTGAGAAGGGTCAGCAGCCCATATTGCCATTCCTTTTAAGTAACTACCCTTTTTCCCCATCAAAAGAACTGTTTTTGAAATTGCTATATCACCAAATAGAGAAAAAAATCTAGATAACCTATATGTTAAAGATATACCGCCAAAATATCCACCGGGAATTTCTTCTTCAACACTATAATCTACGAAGCCCCAAAAACCAACTGATTTGTTACTTGTAAAATTTTCGTCTTGTGATATACCACCTAAAAATCTTATATCTACTACATGCTGTTTTTTACCTTTCTCAGCGTAGATGTTAACTGCAAAAATTGTTAAAATAAAAAATATGAAAAACTTTCTAGACATTTTGTTTACCCCCACTGCCATTATTTTAAATTCTTTAGGGTTTCCTTTTATAGATATTTTTTTCTGGTATAATTTTTAGTTTCTCAACTCCAACTTTATTTAGAGTTGGACTTTAAACACTATTTTTTTCAGATTTCCGTGTGATAGTGAAAACAATTTGTTGTTGCATACTTTCGTCGGCAGAAACTGCTTTTATAGGGATTTCTTTAACTCCGTCAGGTAAGTTCATACGAACAGAAAATTTCCCGTCAGGTAGAAGATTGTATACCTCGTTAAAAATATACAATTTAGCATTAGGCAATGTTTCGCCATAAACTATCAGTTCAGTATCTGCTTTAAGATAAAACTCTTTTGCAACAATTTGTTGTTTTTCAGGTTGACGAAAAGAAGATACGAACCCAGAACTTACGAACCCGCTAACCTGCGAAATTGCTAACAATTCTTCCCAACGTTCTTTCATAAGTTTTGCAATATCAAACGACCCTTTACCAATCATCTGTATGCCGGAAAGTTCTAACAACCGTTCAAATTCACGTTGTAAAACTGCCCATTGTGAATCTGTTAATGGTGACACACCGAACCTCGGCATTATTACTGTGTTTGACCTTACAACAGTAACAAATTTCCCTTCAGCCGTAATTATGCCCAAATCTACACACCAACTACGGTTTGTTTCTGGTAAGTTGATATACCAGTTATTTGTCTGTAAATTAATCGCAATATCAAAATATTTATTAGCATTTTTGCCATCAAAATTTTCCACATTAGTAACATCATAAACTCGCAAAATCGTACGGACATTTTCTCCATAGAGATTTTTTATTTCTTGTTTTGTTTGTTCTCCGATTTCCCAGTAAGTAAAACACCACCATGGGTCCCTCGGTAACAACACAATTTTTGTATCGCCGTATGACACTGGTAAATCAGTTATTTGTGGAACAACTTCTTTTCGTTGTTCCATTTTTGAAGTTATAGTTCCGCTCGTAGGACTGTTTTTATCCATACCTTTTCCCCCTTAAATTTTATAAATTTTTTTTATTTCAGATTTAGGTATTTTGTTTAAATCGTCAGTTTTGTATTTTTTTAACAACAGGTTAATTTTTTTCCTTCTTTCTAAAGATAAAATTCTGGCATAAACTTTGTTCCACACTTTTGTTTTTTGGTCACGTAACACATCTGTAACTTCTTGATGTCTTCTATAGTGATATAAAACAGAATGTATACGTCCTACAGAATATAGTTCAGATGTTTTTAATACAAGGTCATAATCTTCACCGTAGGAACCAAAATTTTTTTCGTCGAACAGCCCAAATTCTTTTATTACTTTAATATGCCATACACGTAACGCGCCAGCACCTTCTACACGTAAAATGTTGTTTCTGTTATATTCAAGATGTTTTATTACAGGCATAGTTTCTATTCTTTTACTATTTTCGTCAATTAAATCATAATATGAAATACCTAAAGCACAATCAGGGTTGCTTTCCATAAAATCTACAACTTCTTGTAAAGTATATTTTGTGTATTCATCATCTGAATCTAATTGGCAATAATATTTACCTCGGGCAGATTTTATTCCTAATATTTAAACAATGTGCTATAGCAGCTTCTTGATATTTTGGCAGTTGTATTAATCGTATTCGTTTATCTTTTTGTGCATATTTTTGTATTATAGAGCTAGTGTTATCAGTAGAAGCGTTATCTACAAAAATCAGTTCCCAATCTTGGAAATTATTTTCTATAACAGATTCAATAGCTTTACTTACCCATTTTTCGCGGTTATATGTAGCTGATACGATACTTACCAATGGTGAAAATTTTTCTCCTTTAGGATAACGAATCTTATAATTTTTGTGAGACAGAAAACAACCTGTTGTTTGTAAAAAATTGTAAAATACAGTTTCAATTTCTTTTTCTTCTTGTGGAGAATAATTTAAATATCTGAATACAGAAAATAAAGAAGATATTTTTTCGTCCTTTAGCACTCTATATAATGGATTTTTAATATGCAAAAATTTGTAGTTGTATTGTTTCATTCGTAATTTAAAATCGTAATGTGTTGCAATGTCAGTAGAATAATCTATATTGTATTTCTTAAGTTTTTGCCATACAGATTTTTTATATATTTCTAAAAACCCGAAGTTGAACCGTTCTGTGATATCACCGTTGTAATCAAACAAAGTCACTAGTTTGTTTTCAGTTTCAGAATAATAATCTGAAAACAATAATCCAGTTTTTCCTTTATCCCAACGAAGAATTTCTTTTGTAATATTACTGTTAAGAATTACTCCGGCAGGCATAAAAAAGTAGTATTCACAACTACAATTTTCCACCCCTTTGTTAAATATCACAGAAGCTGCTTTGTTAAAAGTAGCAACAAATTTTATTTTTGGATGTTTTGGTATCTCTTGAGGTAAAGTGTCGTTTACTATAACAACTTCTTCTACTTTATCTATGTTTTTGTTAATTGTAGAAACAAAATTAGGATAAAAATTTGGTTCATATAATGCTAATGGTACGATTGCAGAAATACCGTTTTTTAATATTCCTCGGTTCATAAAATTCATTCCCCCCTTACCATTTGATAAGTCCTGGTTTGTAGACAATCTTGTTGTTAAATTTAGGTAAAACACGGACTACATATCCGCAATGTCCTACACGGTCAAGAACAATACTACCTTTGTACCATTCGCCAGAATTGTCTTCACAAACAAGTTCTACAAACTTAGGTTGAGTAATTCTACTTTTGGAATCTAAGTAACCAAAATAAAGTTGTACTGAAAGTTCTTCAGGAGACAGTCCAGCAGGATATATCTTTACCTCTACATCTATTTTATCTCCTAAAGATAATGTATCGGAAATGTTATCTTTTGTTTCAACAATTTTAATTTTGTCCCATGAAGAATAAATTTTTTCTAACCATTTAGTAAATTTTTTTGTTTGTTCATAATTGTTTTCAATAAAATTTCTAAAATTAATATCTGCTTGAAGATAGAATTTGCGTGTATAATCTTCAATTAACCTGTTTGTATTAAATTCAGGACAAATGTTCATCATAGAATCTTTCATTTTTTTAATCCAACCACGAGGTAACCCATCAGAACCGCGAGTATAAAACAAAGGTATAACTTCTTTTTCTAACAGGTCGTAGAGAATTCTACTTTCAATTTCGTCTTGTAAGTTAAAGTCGCTATATTCTTCACCACCACCTACTGCCCAACCGTTCTCTCCGTTATACGCTTCACACCACCATCCGTCCAATGTTGAAACATTTAATACTCCGTTAACTGCAGCTTTCATTCCGCTTGTTCCCGATGCTTCCCAAGGTCTACGTGGAAGGTTTAACCAAACATCACATCCTTGAACTAAATAATGAGCAACGTTCATATCATAATCTTCAATGAAGACAATTTTATCTCTTAATTCAGGGTCACGAGTTAACTGGACAATATATTTTATTAATTCTTTTCCTACATTATCTAACGGGTGAGCTTTTCCACTGATAATAATTTGTACAGGTTTGTCTTTATTTAACAATATTTTTTTTAACCTTTGAATATTTCGGAACAACAATGTTGGACGTTTATATTCTACGAACCGTCTTGCAAAACCTATAGTAAGTGCTTCAGGGTCGAGCACTTCCTCTGCATGTTCAATTTCTGCTCGTGAAGCGCCGTGACGTTCCAACTGTTGTTTTAACCGTTTTCTTGCAAATGCTACTAACCGTTCTCTACGTCGTTCATGAGACCGCCATAGTTCTGCGTCAGGGATATCTTTTACTCGTAACCATATATTTCTATTTTCTGGTTCATCTTTCCAGCCAGGACCTATGTACCGGTCAAACAAAGTAGCAAATTCGTATGAAATCCAAGTATTTGCATGGATACCGTTAGTAATATGTGTTATAGGTATTTCATTTATTGGCAAGTTAGGATATAAAGATTTCCACATTTTACGTGAAATTATTCCGTGAAGTTTACTTACACCGTTAGCGAACTGCGAAGTTTTCAATGCCAACACTGCCATTGAGAACCCTGAATTTTTATCTTGAGGATTTTCTCTACCTAAAGATAACAAATCGTCAATTTTTATACCAATATCATTGCAATAAGAAGAAAAGTATTTTGTCATCAACTCAACACTAAAAACGTCAATTCCTGCAGGAACTGGTGTATGAGTAGTAAAGATTGTTGTTGCAGTCACAAACTCAATTGCTTCACGAAAAGTAAGGTTTTGTTCTTTCATCAACATACGGATACGTTCTAAACTGACGAACGCACAATGTCCTTCATTTATATGCCATACAGTAGGATTGATGTTTAATGTTTTTAACGCTCTTGTCCCACCTATACCTAAAACAATTTCTTGTTTTATTCTATTTTCTTTATCTCCGCCGTAGAGCTGGTGTGTAATACTTCTATTTTCTGGTGTATTTTCCGGAATGTCAGTAGACAACAAAAACAAAGAATTACGACCTATTTTTACCTCCCATACTTCAAAATAAATTTTTTCTACTTTTTTTAAGTTTGTAGTTTGATGTGCTTGATTATTTTCTTCTATAGAAATATCTATAGAAACTCGTAGTGGGTTTCCTGAAGGATCTTTAAGCCGTTTCATTGGCAAACGGAAAAAATGGTTTTCTTTATATTCTTCTTGTTGCCAGCCGTCGTCAGTAAGATGTTGAATAAAATATCCGTATCTGTATGCTAAACCAACACCCACCATTGGTAAACCCATATCAGAACCTGATTTAAACAAATCGCCAGATAACACGCCTAACCCTCCAGAATACATAGGGATACATTCAGACAATCCATATTCCATTGAAAAATATGCAATACAACAATCTTTATGTTCTTTAGAAAACTCTTTATGGAACCATCCTTCACGTGAAAGATATTTTTCTAGTTGTGAATAAACTTCGTCTAAATGTGCTAAAAAACTTGGGTCTGATTCTAACTCTTTCATCCGTTCTTCAGAAATATTACCTAACAGTTGGATTGGATTGTGATACACTTCTTCCCAGAGGTCGCGGTCCATCCTACGAAACAATTCTAATGCGTTACTGTTCCATACCCACCAGAGGTTATACGCTATATCAATCAATTTTTCTAACCGTTTAGGCAATTTCGGTGATACCACATACACTCTTGGATTGTGGACAAGATACATATCTTCAGGTTCACCATGTGCAAACCTGTCAGTCATAGTAACCTCTCCTTTCTTTTAGCAAATTCTAAACACCTCCATGAGAAATAAGACAAACCGTAGGAAACTCTTTATGTGGATTATCTTTTGTTGATGTAGTGATTTTGATACATCCTATATTAGGTGCATAATAGATATATTTTATCCCGGTAGTGTTTTTATAAGTTTCAAGAAGTTTTATACAGTTGTTATACTTTGTATTTCCAATTTTTACTTCTAAATCTTTAGCAACTATAGTATAAGTTACGGATTTTTTTTCTTTATAAGTATTCCAACTGTTACCTACTTCTAATGGATATTTTAATATTGTTGTAAAATCTAGCTGTGTAGTACTTATTCGTGGGTCACGATAATATACTCTTATTTCATCGTTTGATTTTAAATAATAAGTCTTTTCTTCACGGACAAATTTTTCTCCTGCGAATAATGTGGATATTGAGAGGTATAAATTATAATCCAGTTTTTGGAACAAAGTTTTTATTCTCATGTTTTTACCCGAAGTTTCCACATCACCAAGTAGAAGTAAGTTTCCGTCTATTGCACCGGTATAATCCGGCGATTCCATAATTGCTACTTGAGCCATAGGGACAAATTTGTTATCAGGGTAGCGCGATATTAGTTGGTTGAACCAGAATGTTGCCTGTGTGAAATCTTTTTTTATATCTTTATATATCAAACCTATTCTATACATAGCCTCGGCAGAAAATTTGCTTCGAGGATATTTAACAATTATTTTTATATATTGTTGTTCTGCTAACTCAAACTTATTTTGTTGTTCATACCTGTATGCATCTTTAATTATTTTTTCAGCAGTGGGAATACAACAACATAAAAATGTTAATGTTATTAACATTAAACTAAGATTTTTCACAATTTTTATTCTCCAGATGTGATTTTTTTGATGTTAATATATTTTTTACCAAAAAAAATTTTTTATGTCAACCTTGAATAATAAATAATTTTATTATAGTTATTTAAAAAAAGAAATTTCAACGTACCCAGTTAATCTGCAGTTTAAAAGGACATTTTTTTATGGCAAAAAAAGAGTTTAACATATTCAACTATTTGAAAAAAAACACAAAAAATATTTTTATTATTACAATTGTAGGATTTATAGCAGGAATTTTTTTAGGTTTTGGTGGATATATTAGATATGGTTCTATGGTTGACACAGTTGCTATAGTTAACGGTAAAAAAATTTCTCTTTCTAGATACAACAGACTTCTTAATCAAGCAATAGAGAATTATCGTGATCAAGCAAACGATATCTCAGACGAAGTTATAAAATCTCTAAAACAGCAAGTTTTAAGAGACCTTATACAGGAAGAAGTTTTCTGGCAAGAAGCACAAAAATATGGTATTGTAGTAACTGATCAAGAAGTATTTTATGACATAATGCGTATTCCTGCATTTCAAAAAAATGGCCAGTTTGATAGAGAGACATATTATAGGACATTGTTTTTGCGTTTAAAGACTACGCCAAAAGAGTTTGAACTGTCACGGAAAAAACGTATTGCTATGTTCAAACTTAGAGAATTTATTCTTTCAGGAATAAAAATTTCAGAACCAGAACTACAAATGGCGTATAAAGAAAAAAAAGGTTCATTAAAAGATTTTGATAAAGAAAAAGAAAATTTTTATACAGAACTTTTACAGGAGAAACAAGTTGCTGTATTAGAGGAATGGTATAAACAAATTAATAACTCAGTAAAAATTAAACTGTTGCTAAAAGATTTATAAACTCTACGTTACAATTTTTAGCTATCTTTCCTTGTTCGTCATATTATCACATAAGATTTTTAACTGTTTTTTTATTTCTATATGTTGATAGATTTTCATACACATTTTTTCCCTGACAATATAGCTTTACAAACAGTCTCCACCCTTGCAAAAACTGCAAATGTGTCCTACCATGGTGACGGTACATTAAATTCGTTACTTAAATTTATGCAACGAGATAATGTTAGCATATCTATAAACCTTCCTGTAGCTACACGAGCTCAACAGGTAAAAAGTATAAATAAAAAAATGGTAGAAATAAACAAAATGTTTTGGGAGAATTTTTATTCTAACAATTTTTCTGTACTATGTTTTGGTAGTTTACATCCTGAACTTTCAGCTCAAGAGTTAGAAGAACAAGTTTTGTTTTTAAAAACACACGAGGTCAAAGGTATCAAGTTACACCCTGATTACCAAAATTTTTATCCTGACGAAGATAGAATGTACAAAATCTATGATTTGTGTGTAAAACATGGATTAATAATATTATTTCATTCTGGTGTTGATCTTGTAATTCCAACATTGAAAGGTTCTCCACAACGGTTCAAACAATTACTATCAATCAAAGGGTTAAAATTTATTCTTGCTCACATGGGCGGGTATAAAATGTGGCAAGAAGTAGAAAAATTTTTGTTAGGTGAAAATGTATATTTTGACCTCGGGTATACTACAGAAATGGATGAACAACAGTTAAAAAGTATGATTTTATTACATGGCGTAGACAAAATACTTTTTGGTAGCGATTTTCCGTGGAAGTCTGCCAAAGAAATTAAACAAAAGGTTTTAAAGTTAAACTTAGGTAAAGAAATTGAACACAAAATTTTTTATGAGAACGCTGCTAAGTTGTTAGATCTTTATCTTAAAATAGAAAGCTCTACAAATTATGGTGATTTATAACAACAGCACAATTTTTTCTTTTTTCTGACAGTTGAAACAAAATTTTAAATTTTGTATCGGTCAATAAATTTGAATTTATTTTTCCGGGGTGGTGTAATTGGTAGCACAAGGGACTTTGGATCCCTTTGTCGTGGTTCGAGTCCACGCCCCGGAGAGAAAAATTTAGCTTGATGTACAAATGAGAGAAGGTTTAATTGACAGTTTTTTAGCTAACTTATGAACTCAAAACTTAAACGGTTTGGTGTTGCAATACCTCAAGAGTTGCTTGTCAAGTTTGATAAATTTATAAAAGAACGAAAATATAAGAACCGTTCTGAAGCGATTCGTGACCTTATTCGGGCAGAGTTTGTAAAAAAATCGTGGGAATTAAACCAACAAATAGTAGGAGTTATTTCTATAGTTTATAACCATCACAAACGAGAATTAGTAGACAAAATTGTAGATATCCAACATGAATTTCAGGATATGATTGTTGCTTCTCAACATATACATTTAGACTCTGAGAACTGTTTAGAAGTAATTCTTACTCGTGGTAAAGGCCAAGATGTACAAACACTTAAAGACCGTCTTGCTGCTGTAAAAGGTGTACTACACGCCACTTTAAGTGTTACTGCAGTAGTGTAATTATATCTTTCAAAATAATTTCAAAATCACCAAATACTGATTTAGCATTTCATCTGTTATTGTTTGCTTTCACTAAAAAATGAGACGATTGTATCTCCGTATTTCTTTCTTCTTACGAGGAGGAACTTTCCTGGATTGATTTGTTCCTTTAGGCTATGTTGAACAATCAATAATCCGTTGTAGCTTAATAATTTGCTGTTTGACAATATTTGAATTGTATCAGAGCATAGGTTTGCTAACTTAATTTCATTTTTAGAATACGATTTTTCCACATACGGTGCTCCAACAAATATTATATCAAACTCTGTTTTATTAAAATTTTTTTTAATTACATTTCTTGCTTTTTCTATCCAGTAAAGGTCTTTTAAAATGTCTGCAGTAATAACAAAACTTTTTTGTGACAGTTGTAATAAAGAAAGATTTTTAAGAATTGTTTTGACACATAATCTATCTTTTTCTACAAACACACAAAATTTACTTCCACGAGATAACGCTTCAATTCCTACAGAACCACTTCCTGCGTACAAATCAAGAAATAACGAACCGTTTATTAGATGTTTTATAATATCAAACACAGACTTTTTTATCTGTGCAAGAATTGGACGGATATGTTTTGGTGAGTAAATTTTATGTCCTTTTTTTTCTCCAGCAAGAATTTTTAACATAGAAGTTTTTTGATATAAAAAGTTTTTAACTTAATTTTCTTTCGTTTGCTAATATACGATAAACTTTATAAAATCCGAAAATTCCTAAAATAAGTAAAACTCCGGATGTTGTAGACAACCCATGAATTACCCACGAACCTATCCCAAACATAACACCATATACTGCAATTACACCGAATATCCAGCCAAGGATTTTATAAACACCGATTTTGTCATTTTCACAACCGGGTATTTGTAGGGCAATTTTTTTCCATCCGGGCCCTCCAGGACGAACTTTTTTATAAAACGAAAACAATTTTTTCTCTTCTACTGGCGGTGTAAGAAAAGTTACTGTTATCCAAACAACAAAAGTTATAGGTACGCTGTATAACAAACTCACAGGAAATTTTATTTTTGTAAACTTAAACAAGATGAATGCAACAACAAATGCAGTAGCCATTGCTGCAATTTCGCTATATGCGTTTATTCTCCACCAGTACCATCGTAAAAGATAAACAACACCAATCCCTGCGTTTATTGCAGTCAACAAAAACCAAGCGCCTGAAATTGAGTTCATTAACAATGTCATCCCAACACCACATAATGCAATAAATATTGTTGCTATTATAGACATTGTAACATAATGGTTCTCGTTAGCATTTTTTACAATGAACCGTTTATAGAAATCGTTTATAAGATAACTTGCACCCCAGTTAAGTTGTGTATCAATTGTAGACATATACGCGGCAACAAACGATGCTAACATTAATCCGAGCAAACCCGAAGGTAAATAATCTATCATTAATCGGATATACCCAACTTCAGGGTCGGCTATTTGTCCAGCTTTTTTTCCAACTGCATATACAAGGTTTCCTGTGGAAGGGTCTATTTTGTAATAAATCACAGCAGCTGCTAAACCACAGATTACCCAAGGCCAGGAACGAAGGATATAATGTGCAATATTTCCCCATAAGAACCCAAGTTTTGCATGAAATTCGTTTTTTGCAGCGAGCATCCGTTGAGCAAAATATCCTCCGCCGTCTGTATTCCCTGTAGTCCACCATTGTAATCCGATATAAATTAAAAAAAATCCTAACGGCATTACTAACGCGTTTGTAGGGATTAAACTTGTCATAGAAGAGGCACGTTGTGGACCGTATATTGTAGCAAGTTTAGCAAAAATTTCTCCCATACCGCCAGTTTTAGAAACCACAATTATTGTCATAATAATTGACCCGCCCATAGCTATTGCAAACTGTAAAAAATCTGTCAGCACAACACCCCATAGTCCTGCTGACGCTGTGTATACAACAGTGATTAAGAAACACAACCCTGTTGCTTGCAACTTTGGCAATCCCAATGTCTCGGACAAAATTTTTGCCATTGCGAGGTTCACCCAGCCCATTACAATACTGTTGTAGATTATAGAAAAATACAATGCACGAAAACCTCTTAGAACCGCTGCACCTTTACCTGAATATCTCAATTCTACAAGTTCTGTATCAGTGACTATTTCAGACCGTCGCCATAAATGTGAATACAGAAACACGCCTAACATACCACTTAACACTCCCGACCACCAGTACCAGTTCCCTGCAATACCTTGTTTTATCACGAGACCAGAAACTGCTAACGGCGTATCTGCAGCGAACGTTGTTGCAACCATTGATGTTCCCAACAACCACCAAGGTAAATTTCTTGAAGAAACAAAGTATGAATTTGTATCAGCAGTTGCTTTTTTTGACAAGATAATTCCGATTACAATTGCAGCAATTATGTATCCTACTACAATTATCCAATCTATGACCGGTATAACTCCCATATTTTTATTTTTGGAAAGTTTTGTTAACTTTCTTTGTGAAATTTGTAACCAGTAATTGGTAATTAGTAATTAGTATATAAAATTTCCGCAACGATATGGTCGTTGCACTACCCCAAAATAAGGTAATCTTTGTAGACGGCGGTTAAACGCCGTCTACTTTCACGAGGCTAAAGCCTCTACTCCAAAAGCAAAGCTGGCGCTTTGCCGCTACATTTTTTTCACTTCTTTCTACCGTGGACTATTGGCTATCAACCAAACACTTCCTATCCACCTACCTGCTATTCACCTACCACCTGTGGTTCTAAAATCCTTGCATAACGGTACTTTGGAAACTATTTTTTAACAGAATTATTCTGTAAGACATTTTGTGTTCAAATTCTTCAATATCAAGTTTTTTCTTTGTATGTGTGTATATATAATATTCAATTTTTCTTATTTTATTGAAGAACAACAAGTTTATTATTTTTGTCAACAACGGATATTTGTCTACAAAATATCCTGCAAGAATTTCTATACTCGGTAATACATATGTTGTATATATTTTTCTTCCGAGTAATAACGTAGGTAAAACTTTTTTAGTAATATCTTCGTCTAAGATTATTTTGAAGTTATACTTTCTTGCTTCATCAAAAAATTGTGATAATACATGTGTGGTATGATAAAACTTTGTATTTTGTTTTCGGAAATAATCTGCGACGAGGAGATATCCGTTAGTATTTAACAACTGTAAACATTTAGGGAAAATTTTTCCCAGTTTCAGGTACTGACAACTTTCCGCCATAAGAATTAAGTCGTAAGATTTGTTTATATTTAAATCCTTAAATCGGGAAAGATAAAATTTTATTTGATGACATTTAGATTTAAAAATTTTGTATTGATACTCATCTGGTGAGACACTTTCTACTTCATAACCTTTTTGATAAAGCAACTTAGTAATTTCGCCAGTTCCTGCTCCTACGTCAAGAATAGTTTTTATTTCGGGAGGTATTTTTGAACACAAAACTTCAATATATCTATTTTGTGCAAGTTTAAGGTTCTCAAGGTTAATTTCTTGTGTTTCTTCCCAATAACCAAAATGTAACGATTCTAAATTAAACACTTCACGGAAGAATTTTAAGTTCCAGTCAGTTTTTTGTTTCATTTCAACCTTCCTTAAAAATTTTGGTGTAATTATTGAACTTTTATAAAGATTTTTAGTAATAAAAAAATATGGCGTCATCGTCTAGGCTGGTTTAGGACGCCGCTCTCTCAAGGCGGAGATCACGGGTTCAAATCCCGTTGACGCCAAGAAAACGTTCTTATCTACTTATAGGCAATTCTTTCAACTTTGGGTTATGCCGTAGAAGATAGTTTTCCAACCCTTCCGTTTCAACAATTTTTATTGCTTGTTCCCAACTGACATTTTTCTTTGTTTTCAAAGTTTCCAAAATTCGTACTATAGATATTGCAACTTCGCCAATTTGTTGTGGATGGTTTTTAAGATATTCAATTGCGTCAAATAATACAGCATTAACTTCTTCGTAAGAAAGTAAAGGAATATAACCAAAATTTTCTATCCAAAATTTAGAAGAGATAGTATCGTTCACATGTGTCATAATTAAATAAGTTGCCCGACCTATTAACTTTAAATTGCTCGGGTTCACAAAAACCATTGTGTTACCTACAACACGGCCAAGCAAAGTCATCACAGCAGTAGAATGTGCATTAAGCAAAACTTTTAACAAAATTTGTCTGTTAATATTGAGTGGGTCAGGTTCGCCGTCTAATAACGAAAAGTTTAACCACAGGTCTTTCTCGGTTAATAAATGTTTCACATTGTCAATATAACTTTGTAGTTGTGTTTTATGCTGGTTTGAAACTGTTATAATACACAGGTTTACATTGTTGTCCTTACATAACTGAATAAATTTATAAACAGAAGTTTCTTTGTTACCAAGTTCTTTTATCTCGTCATCTACAAGAATTATAACTCCGAGGTCGTGTTCACGAGGTTTTTTTACACCATTGTTTCGTGAAAGATTTTCTTCAGAAAAAGAGAAGTCGTAATATGTTTCCTGTTCTTGTGTAGCATTAGATAAACTTTTTAACGCAGTTTGTTTAAGGAACACATCGTCAATTTTTTGTTCCAGTTGGGGTTTGTAAAATTCTTCTTTAAGTCCGTAGAAGCGCCGTCCAAGAAAAGTTTCCCATGCTTGTTGCCAATTATTTCCTTCGGTGAACACTTGAACCCAACATTTACGTGTTTGTTCGTATATTGTATCTAACGAGAACAACCTGAAAGTAGGGGAACGTTCTGCACAGTCAATAAACACAGTAATTAAAGCAGATTTTGCAAAATAAGTAGAGTAATGTTTTGTGTTGTATGTTTCATATTCTAAGATAGTAAATTTTGTTATCTCAGGAATTTGTTGTAATATTATCTGTCGGATAGTAGAAAAATATAATAATCTTTCTTTTATACTTTTAGATTCATACCTGTGAAATCCGAGTTGGTAAAGTTCTTGTTGTGTTAAAAACTTTTTAAGCAGTTGATAAACACTGGTTTCTAAAATTATTCCTAACAGGTATGTTTCTGAAGTAGTAGCTTGCATTCGGGTAGAACCAGTGATTGCTTGTGGCCCTGTAGTTAAATTAATTTTTGTTATTCCCGGATGGTCAAGTACGGTTCTACTTCTTTCAAACGGGCGGAGAACTTCGTCAGGGTTGTTGTAGATAAAATACAACTTTTTTTTAGATTGTTGGATTGTTTGTGTCTCAGTTTCTTCGTATAATTTTGCTGCGGCAAGTATTGTACCGATAACTGAGGACGTTTCTCCACCTTCTGTAATACAAAATACAGTATCACCTTTTTCCACACCACGGTCTTTTAATTGTAGTTCACCTATTAACTGTAGATCTTCAAACCCTTCTAACGCACTTATCAATGCACGGTCACCACCAGTCATCTCGCCAATAAGTTTTTCGTCAATATCCGTAGGTAAAAATTTTTTTAGTTTTTCCCATAAACTATGTTGTTTCACTTTACGCCAGAAAGGTTTCCACAAAGCAGATTCCATTTGTTTTGCCAACCTTCCTGTAGCACCACAACCATAAACATAAACTTTTTTTCCTTCAAGGATAGATTCAACTACAGATTCTATTGCTTGATAAAGTGTATTTATGACCTCTTTGTCATTACAGATTTTTTGAAATTTTTCTACTATATCTTCATCTACGCTAAAGATTTGTTTTAACCCTTCAGCAACATCTTGTTTTATTACAAAACTTAAGTTCCACGTTTTTTTATGCCGTTGTTCTGTAACCAATGTATGTAGTTGGAACTGTGTCTTATTTTTTACATAATCAATAGATTGTTCTGACGGTGTTAAAGATAATAAAGAATATAATTGCGAGTTCATATGTTTATTTTTGATATTCACTGTTAAGTTTTTTAATATACAACCCTTGAGAACCTATTACCAACGGTGTTTTATCGCCGTCAATTTTTCTAAGTTCTTCTAACGGATTTTCTCGTAGACGTAAAAATTTGAACCCGTAAAAATACGGTTTTTTAGATAACAACTTTTTTTCTTTTTTATGTGGTTTACCACCAGTTTTTTTTCTTAGATTTGTATTATACTGTTGAATTTGTAAGTTTTTAATAGCAACAATTTCGTTATACTGTTTTCGTTTTTCGTTTAATTTCACCTCTTCTTTGCAGAACATCAACAACGGTTCTTCTTTAACCTTTGGTGATACAGAATGGATAAAATTTACACTTCCATCTTCATTTTTTATAATTAATCCTACATGGCTAACCCATTTATTGTTTGGTTCTTCATATCCACGAACAACATTTACAAAATCTCCCGTGTCAAGTTTATCTATTATTTGTGGGAGAATTTCATAAGGGATATAATACCAGGTAAGCGCTTCTTTTAATTCTTTGACATCTATACCCCAATTTTTTTTAAAAAACTTGCTTTTGTCATATTCAGTATATACACTAACGGCTTTATCTGCGGCAAGTTCTTGAGTAATATCTTCCAAAAGCCAACTGTTATTTATATTCCAGTCAAGTTCTGTATAATGATTCCTTGTAAGGAGACCAATTTCGCCATTTTTGTAACGTATACGTTGTAAGATAGCAAAAAAACTTGCCCAGTCCCAACCAAGCGCCATTGCGTAAGTGTGTTCTGCAAAAACTACACAATCACTTTCTTTTAAGTTAAACAACGGTTCTGGGTCGGTAAGTTCAAACGGGAACTCGCCTAATAAAAACAATCTATACGGTTGAGCTAAATTTTTTCTTGCAATATGTTTTACACGGTCACGCAGGTTTGGTATTGTGGTGTGTAAATAATTTAGATATTTGTCTAACTGTTGTGGAGTAAACTGATAGATAGGTTTTGACTTTAACTTTTGCAATTCTTCAGGGTGAAGATTTACAATTTTTGTAACTTCAATTTCTTGTGGTGTAAGAGTTGTCTCTAATTTTTTATGTTTTATAATAGAGGCACAACTTTGGAATGTAACTATTACAAAGAAGCAACAGGTTATTACAACCACGTTTTGTAGTGTGTTGTTCACAACAATCTTCCATTTATATGGACAATTGAGGTAATCCAAAAGGGGACTAAAGGGGTGTGGTGATAATAAACACCTCCCTTGTTGCTCCCTCCTTGGTAGGAGGGAAATTAGAAGTAGTAGACGGCAATTAATTGCCGTCTACTACAAAGCAAAGCTGGCGCTTTGCAGCTAAATTATCTTTTTCACTTCTTTCTACCGTGGACCGTGGACTGTTGACTATCAACCAAACACTTCCTATCCACCTACCTGCTGTCACCTACCACCTTTAATTTACTGACGATTTTTTGGAGTAGAGCCTTTAGGCTCGTTGGGATAGAGCCTTTAGGCTCGTTATATTATAATTTTTTCTCCACGAGGCTAAAGCCTCTACTCCAAGGGCAAAGCTGGCGCTTTGCCGCTACATTTTCTTTTTCACTATCTCACTTTTTCACTCTTTCACTATATGTAGTTGAGAATGGCTAAATTTCCTGAAGGACAGAAATATCTTTAAGTCCATGTCCTGTGACTAATGTTACTACTACTTTATCCGAAAGTTCTTTACAATAAGTACAAAATTTTTTCAATCCAGCAAAAGAAGTTGCTCCTGCAGGTTCTGCAAGTATACCTTCGTTTTCTGCAAGAAGTTTTATTGCTTCTATAATTTCTTCATCTGAAACTTCTATAATAAACCCGTTAGATTCTATGATAGATTTTATTGCAGCGTAAGCATCCCGAGGATAATCTACAGAGATAGAATCTGCTGTTGTATTAGATTTCACAGGGACAACTTTTGTTTCACGAAATATTTTAGATATAGGTTGTGACAATTTTTTATTTTTTGGCGAATAATATTTTTGTTCAATTTTTTTTAATGTTAACGAAACAGAATTACTGTTTTTTGATTGTACTCCTATAATTTTGGGTAACGAAGAGATTTCTTTACAGTTAAACAATTCGCGGAACCCTTTCCACACGCCACTTATTATATTCCCGTCTCCAATAGGAACAAAAACGATATCCGGCGGTTTAAACCCCAGTTGTTCCCAAATCTCAAACGAGACAGTTTTTTTACCTTCACGAGTGAACGGGTTTACTCCTGTGGAACGGTTAAACCATGTTTTATCTTCATTACACAGGTTTAACACATAATCAAAACAATCGTCGTAATTACCATCATAAGGAAAAATTTCTGCACCATAAACTTTTATCTGCAGAAGTTTTGCTTTAGGTGCAGTTTTAGGAACAACAATTCGCGATTTTACAGCTACCATTGCTGAAATACATGCTAATGCACAACCAGCGTTACCTGTTGACGCAGTGATAAACTTTTCTTTTTTATTCTGCAGTCCGTACGCAACAACTATTGCAGAAGCGCGGTCTTTTAACGACCCTGAAGGAAGTTTTGTCTCATCTTTGAAAAACAGATTTTTTAACCCCAGTTGTGGACCTAAATTTATAGATTTTAACAACGGAGTTTTATACACTTGTATTTTTGTAATTACTGAATCTTGTTCTACAGGTAACAAAGGTAAATAATTCCATATAGTAAAATTTTTGTTAGATTTTATAAATTGTGATAGAAGATTTTTTTTATAATCGTATATAACTTCCAAATTGTTGTTACAAGAAGGACAAGTATATGTTACTTCATCTTTATCAAACTCTTTTTCACAAACAATACATTTGAAATAAAATTTTGTCATATTTATTTAACGATCACAGTTCCTGCAAGACCTTTTACTGCAGAAGGGATATTTTGTGGGTTAGTAATTATTCCTATATTATTTGTTGATTCAACAAAATCTATCATTGCTAAAATTTTAGGTAACATACTACCGGGTTTAAAATGTCCTTCAGAAGAATATTTTTTCAGTTCTTGTGTAGTAACTTTATCCAACGGTATTTGTTGTGGTGTGTTAAAATTTAAATAAACTTTCTCTACAGCAGTAGAGATTACAAATTTGTCTGCGTTAAGGTTTTTTGCAAGCAATGCAGAAGCAAGGTCTTTATCTATTACTGCTTCAATACCTTTAAGTCCGTGTTCGGTTTTTATTACAGGTATTCCACCGCCACCTACTGCTATTGTTACTATATCATTGTCTAAAAGTGTCTTAATCACTTCCAGTTCTACTATTTCTAACGGTTTTGGTGAAGGAACTACACGACGGTACCCTCTGCCAGCGTCTTCTTTCATCACCCAACCGTTTTGTTGTTGTCGCAACTTTGCTTGTTGTTCGTCATAAAACGGGCCAATAGGTTTTGTAGGATTGTTAAACGCAGGGTCGTTTTTATCAACCACAACTTGGGTAACTACAGAAACAACTTCTTTTTTTATCCCACGACGGTAAAACTCGTTCCGTAACGCCATCTGAAAATTGTACCCGATAGCACCTTGTGTATCAGCGTCAATAGAATCCAGTGGTACTTCGTGTAATATTCCGCGGGAATATTCCGACCTCATAAGTATGAACCCTACTTGAGGACCGTTCCCGTGAGTAATTACAACACGGTATCCTTCTTCTATAACATCCGCAATATATTTCATAGTTTCTGCAGCGGCTTGGTATTGGTCTGGTACTGTCATATGTTTCTCATCTTTAATTAACGAATTACCACCTACTGCAATTATTACCAAAGGTTTTTTTGTGTGATTAGACATTTTAACCTCCTATTTACTTTTTTGTTAATCTATTTCTTAGGCACAATGGAGGTGTTCATAACTTTCCTTTTAATAGTTTGATATAGTGATGGTGTACACACCTTTTGGTTCCATTTTAATAGAGAGGAAATGTTATGGTTTATTTTAAGGTCTGCCACCCATTGTAAGTGCTAATATTGCTTTTACTGTATGTAACCGATTTTCTGCTTGGTCAAAGACAACAGATTGTGGTCCGTCAATAACTGCATCTTCAACTTCGTACCCGCGGTCTGCAGGTAACGGGTGCATATAAATAGCATGTTTTTTTGCCAGTTGCATACGTTTTTGTGTACACACCCAGTTTTTATATTTGTTTAACAGGTCCGAACCAACTTTTTTCTTTTCTTCTTCAGGGACATTTTTGTCAGCGAGATATTGGTGGCAACCCCAAGATTTTGGATATACAATATCAGCGTCACGGAATGCTTCGTCCATATCGTCTACAATTTCAAACTTAACTCCGTTTTCTTTAGCGAACTGTTTTGCATATTCTAGCGTATGTGGCATAAGATAGAACTCTTTAGGATGTGCAAGGACTACATCAAACCCGAACCTCGGCATTAACCATATCAACCCTTGTGGTACAGATAACGGTCTTGCGTATGCAGGCGCGTACGTCCACGAAATTACAAATTTTAACCCTCGTGTGTTCTCGCCAAACTTTTCTCTGATAGTCATAAGGTCAGCAATGGTTTGGCACGGATGGTCAACGTCACATTGTAGATTTATTACCGGTATAGATGCGTATTCTGCAACTTCTTTAATATATTTATTTCCTATCCCGTAGAAACAGTTCCTTATAGCGATCCCGTGACCATAACGGGACAACACTTGGCCGGTATCTTTAGGTGTTTCACCGTGAGAAATTTGCATTTTTTCAGGTGTAAGGTCGTGTGCATGACCGCCAAGTTGTGTCATTGCAGCTTCAGTAGAATTCCGTGTCCGTGTAGATTGTTCAAAAAACAGCATAAACAAAGTTTTGTCTTGTAACAACCTATGTTCTTCGCCGAGTGCAAACTTTATTTTCAAATATTTTGCTACTTCAAGGACAGTTTCCAGTTCTTCTTTAGACCAATCTTTGGTTTCAATCCAATCTTTCCCTCGGAGTAACGTTTTCATACTTTAACTCCTTTCTTATTAAATTTATTTTAACACATTTTTTGTATAATAGACCAATTTAGGTTCACCTTCTTCTGCTAACCACAAATATTTGTTATCTACAAAAAAGGCAGAAATATTTTTTGAAATTGTATTTAGTTGGAACGAATTTTTTACTTCAGCATAGTTTTTTAGTTCATACAAAGTAGAATCTTTATCCAATAACCAAATTTTGTTGTTATAAGAACATATTGCAATAAGATTTTTTACTATGAACGGTACGGAATCTATTTTTTTAAGTTCTTGGTCATAAATTTGTATTTGTTGGTCAGTATTATCTGCTACTAAAATATATTTTTTGTATATTGCAATTCCTATAGGTGAAGCAGTTTTCAAATCAAGCATTTTTTCTACCACAGGAGTTCCTTCGGTTAACAAGTATTTATAAATTTTTTTATTCCATCCGTCTAAAACCCACAAGTTTTTTTCGCTGATAGCAATTGATGTTGGTACAATGTGGTCTTTACTAAGTTGGAATATAAACGATTTTGTAATTTTATTTTTCAGAATTTTGTAGAACACAATTTCTTGTGTCATCCAACTGCTTATAATAAGCCGGTTTTTATACCGTGCAATACCGGAAACCGTAGGAACATCTAAAGACAAAACTTTTTGTATTGCAGTAGATTCTTTAAAAAACAGTTTATATACTGCCACAACAGAGATTATCAGCAGGATTAATGGGAAAATATAAAATAAAGTAGAAGTTCTTTTTACTGCTGGTATTTCAAGAACTGTTTGTGGTTGTGTAGGTTCTGTTGTGATAGAAGTTTGTGGTTGAGGTTGTGAGAGTTGTTGTTCTTGTTGTGTTGGTGGTTTCCAAGGTTGTTTTTTTTGTGTTGACAACACACTGATTTTTGTCAGCAGTTCGTTTAAATTTTTTTGTGCTTCAAGATATCTCGGGTTTAACCGTAACGCTTGTTCAAACTCTATTCGTGCTTCTTCTAAAAATCCTTTTTTAGCCAAGACACGACCTAACGAATTGTGCACATCTGCATAATCAGCCCCATATTTTATCGCTTTTCTATATTCTTCAATAGCAATTTCTAACTCACCTGTGGCTTCAAACACGCGTCCTCGGTAATAATGTCGCATCGCTTCTGTTATAATATCTGGCCGTGACATTTTTTCTTAACCCTGTAGTAGGAAAATTTTAATTTTTAACACACCCCTTAATCCCCTCTTGATAGACCTCTTGATAGAGGGGAAACACACCCCTTAGTTCCCCTCTTGATAAAGGGGAAATGAAACACACCCCTTGGGTCCCCTCTTGATAGAGGGGGAAAACTATCAAAGTTCCCTCCTATCAAGGAGGGATTAAGGGAGGTGTTTATTTGTTGTTATATTTTCTTTAATTATTTCCAAAACACCTTCTATATTTTTTAATACATCTCTCTCTAAAAAACGTAATACCTTTATTCCCAGTTTGTTGAGAAATTTTTCTTTATTTATATCATTATCAAAAGTAAAATTGTGTGAATATCCGTCAATTTCTATTGCAATTTTTAATTTTGGGCAGTAAAAGTCTACTATATACTCTCCGATTGGTTTCTGCCGATGAAAATCGTATCCTAACAATTGTTTGTTTTTGAGGTATTGCCACAGTTTTATCTCTCCGTAGGTACTTTGTTTACGCAATTTTCTTGCTATTTGTTTTAATCTGGGGTTGTAATAAAGTTTCATTATACACACCCCTTTAATCCCCTCTTGATAGAGGGGAAGGCAAAGCTGACGCTTTGTCGCTACATTTTCTTTTTCACTTTGGACCGTGGACCATTGACTATCAACCAAACACTCCCTACCACCTACCTGCTACCACTTAATTTTATACACACCCCTTAATCCCCTCTTGATAGAGGGGAAAATATTTATCTTTTTCACTTTCTTACTTTTTCACTTTCTCACTTTTATTTTCCCTACCACCTACCTGCTACCACCTACCACCTGTTATATTTATGGTTCAGGGATAATAATTGTTTCACCTACAATTAAAGCACCTTTGACAATTTTGTCTTTATTTGCTTGATAAATTTTTATCCAGTAATTTTTGTTATTATAATATTTTTCTGCAATAGAAATCAATGTTTCACCAGAAGAAATTTTGTGTGCTACAGGAAATTTGTATTTTTCACCAATAACAGGTTGAGAGGAAATACCCACTTTATGTTCTTTCTGTGGAACAATAACAGGTTTTGTAACAGATACAGTAGAGATACTTACTTCTTTTTGTTTTTCTTTTTCAGATAAAATTTTTTCTTCTGTTGTAATAATAGGTGTAGAGATAACCACACTGAGCGGTTTAACTTCTTGTATAATTTTAGGTAAAGATATTGTCTGTGAAGAAACAAAAGAAACAGGTGTTGTAACAGTAGGAGTGGTTGTTACAACACTAATTACAGGTTCAGTAGAAATTTTTGTTGTTGTAGTAACTTGTTCTTGTTGGAGAGGTTTGTATTCTACAACTTGTTGTTTTTTTTCTTGTTTTAGAGGGCCGAACCATAGACCTAAAGATATATAGTGGTTTCCTGAAAAAGTTTTTATTTGAGTCACCGGGTAAGACCATATATATCGTAACTTGATTTTTGCCGGAAGAATTTCTATCCCGCTGGATAATAAGAAATTTGTATACTGAATTTTAGGTTCAATATCTGTCCCTGCAGAAAATGTGATTTTACAAAAAGTGGTTGATAACACAGTTTGTTGTACCCCTAAACGGTAAATTTGTGATTCAAATAGAGTATTTTGTACTTGTTGAGTTTTATAGAGTAGTTCTAAATTAAGGATAGTATCGTTAGGTATGTAAGCAATACCAAAACTGTACTCTTGGGGTAAAGAATATTTTATTATTTCTCCGTAAAGTATTTTAGAATTGTTTCTTCTGCTAAATCCTATAAAAATTTTATTATTTATTCTGTATTGTAGACCAAAATCAAAATTAAATTTTTGTGTATCAGAAATTTCTGTTGTCTCGTCAGAATAATATTCGTCATAAAAATATTGTGTAAAGAAACTTTTTAACCCCAACCCTAAAACAAATTTTTCTTTGAACAATTTTGTCCCAGCTACTAATATAGCCAAGTTTTCTGAATAAATTTCACTTAAGGTAAGACTTCTATACCCAAAACCTAAAAATCCCCAAAAAGAGTTGTAACTTAAAACAAAATCTGTGTTGAACAAAATGTTATCTAAAACTCCATAATATAAATTTCCATATTTTGTTTCAAACACAATTTTGTGACAGTTTGCCATACCTGCAGGGTTGTGAAATATTACAAATGCTTCTTCAGTATACCCAGAATATACTAATGGATGGATAGAAAAACATATGGAAGAAAAAAATGTAACAGTTAAACTTACTGCAAAGTTTATCTTGGTTAATCTCAAGAAGGTATTAAATTTGTTCATAATTTTAATATTTTATCACTATAGTTCCTGTGAAAAATTTGTCGTCAGGTTTTGAAGTTATGTAATATACATAGATTCCAGGTGGTAAATAATTACCATTTTCATCCTGACCAGAAAAATATAGAATATGTGTCTGTTTGTTTTTTAAATTACAAACTTTTCTACCGTTAATATCGTATAGTTCGCCACTGAGATACGAACCTATTTTGTAAATAAACTCTATATAATCGTTTTTACCGTTATTGTTCAAAGTTAAAATTTTTTTCTTTGGTGAACAACCTAAAATTGTTAACCCTGTATCTTGAGGTTGTGTTAGAGATACTATACGGTATTTCCCAAGATATTGACTAAAAGTTACAATTCTACCTGCGAGTTCTTTTGTATGTATAGGCAGCCAGTTGTGACCATCATAATACTCAAGTTGGTAAAATTCTACGTTGTTAGGTTTACCAAACGAAAGTTCTGCTAAATTTTCCAACTTAAATTTTTCACACACAATGTTGTATACACGAACATATACCTCTGTTTCTTCAGAAAAAACTCGTGTAATGGTTAATTCAGAAATAGATTCTTTTTTAGGTATAGTTATTATTACATTACCATCTTCACTAACAAATGTTTCCGAAGCTTCCATGTTAATCAGTCTCACATATGCTGATTCTTGACTTTCTATTCCCCAGAGATTTTCTGCTGTGACACAGTAATAATATTCTGTTGTAGGGTCGGTTCTGTGAATATAAGTTGTGTGCGTTGTAGTATCTACTAACTGTTTTTCTTGAGAAAACAGGTTGTACTTACGGTAAATTTTATAATGTAAAAGGTCGTTAAATAAACTGCCATCAGTGTTGTAAGAAACTGTTTGCCATTGAAGAACAATACCTTCTGTTGTTGTAGAGATTACCAAACCTGTTGGTGAACGAGGGATTTTATACGGGGTGAAAAATTTGTTTACTTGGCTGGCTGTTTTTCTATTATAACTATCTTTTGCTTCTACATACCAAAAATAAGTTGTTCCCGGCAGGATACCTGCTGTAAATGGGAAATTTATAGTATAAAACGTAGTAGTTAACACAACTTCAGTTTTGGGAACAAAACTAAAAGAAGAAGAATATGTTAAAGTATAAGTTATAGTGTCTGAGGCAACTACAGGGATTACTTCGCTAAACCTGAACTCTATAGGTAATTTTACAATTTCATTATTTTTTGGCGACAGAGGTAAAACAGTATAGTTTATTAACGAAAATGTTGAAATTTGTGATGTTGCAGAAGAACCTTTAGTATCATAACTTGTTACCTGCCAAAAATATGTCCCCAAAGGAAGATAGAAATCTTGTAGTAGAAATTTTGTGTCCATACTGAGAACAGAAATCACTGCTGAAGACATATCAGAAACTGTAGATATAATAAGTTTATACCTCACACTGTCAAAAATGTCAGTATCTACTGAAGTGGACCAGCAAAATTCGTAAGGTAGCCCAATTGTTTCGTTTACTGGTTTAATAAGCGAAGGTGTTGTTGGAGGAAGATTCTCGTAAGAACTCCAGAAAATATAAGTTTCTGAACGTGAAATGTTGTTATATGTATCTAAAGCAACCACGTACCAGTGGTATGTGGTATCATCTATTAATGTTAACGGTAGATAATTTACATTTTGTCCAACAAGATATACATTTTGTGTTTCCCACAGTGTAGTGCTTACATAGACAATATAATAAAACTCGTCATTTTCAGGTTCTGTTACAGGTTGCCACAAAAGGTTGATATTTTGGTTGTTTACGATAGAATTGTTCAATGGTGAAACCAAGATAGGACTACTTGGAGCAACGTTGTAAACATAAAAATAAAATGTTGAGGAAGAAACTGTATATCCACTGCGCGAAGAAATTGCTATTACATACCAATAATAAGTAGTGTTTAATTCCAAAATTCCAGTTGGTAGAAAATAAAAGTTTATCGTAGTATCTGTGGAAAATTTTATAGTATCAAAATTTGCTGAAGTGGAAAGTACCAAAGTATATTTTACTACATAATCTAACGGGTCAGGGTCTGAAGTATGTTCCCAGTAAAATGTAGCATACATTTTATTGACAATTTGTCCGTTTAGTGGCTGTATGAGGTTAAACGCTGAAGGGTTTTGTGGGATATAGTCGCAGATAAAATAGTAAGTAGAGATTGATTTAGTATTAAAATTCCACGGGTCAAAACACGTCACACGCCAAAAATAAGTTGTGTTGTCTATTGTGTTAGTTATCACAAAATTAGGTGTTTCTTGTAAAGAAAATCTTAGTCCTGAAGAAGAAATATACACATTAAATTCTTTATCTGTAGAATATTCTACAGTATAAGAAACAGCTTCAGAGTCAGGTTCAAAAGCAGCTTCCCAAAAAAGTTGAACTGTTTGTGTATTGACAATTTTTCCATTTTCTGGCGAAATTAAATTAAAAGGCAGGGGGGACGAGTTGCTGATAAAAAATTTGTTAACAACAGTTTCTGTAGAAAGTTGTGGTTCAGGGATACCGTTGTCGTACGTAATAATTTTCCAATAATATGTAGAATTATTTTTTAACGGTTCTACAGGAATATAGATAGAAGTTTGTGGGCTCAACCCTGAAATAGTTATAGTAGAATTTTCAGTCCAGTAGACCAAAGTTTGAGAACTTACCCCACCTTCAAAACCTAAGTCACTCCCTACAACCCATTCAAATTTTGGATAAAAATATGATGTAGTAGAATTGTCCTCAGGGAACAAAAGTATGGCAGGTTGTGGTGGAAGGTTCACTGCGTTAGTGAAAAACCAGTATACAGTTGAAGAGAATACTGCATACCCACAATATGGTTCATCCCAAATACGAACACGCCAATAATATGTAGTTTCTTCTTCAAGAGAATTTTGAAAGAAATAGTAAGTGGTATAGATTGGTATGGTATTATAATAAAACGAGTTAAATTCATCTGGTTGTGAAGAATAAGAAGAAATAAACAGTTGGTATTTTACATTACTGTACGGGTCAGGGTCAGTAGCAACAGTCCAGTAAAATGTTGGGTTCAATGTACGTATAATAGGTATAGGTTCTATGAAAACTGTAGTTCCTGGGAAAACAAGATAATTTTGTGTAGGTGGGTCATTTGTATTATTTACTATAAACCAATTTGTAGTTGATTGAGAATAAAGGTTAGAACTGTCGTAGGTACGAACATACCACCAGTAAGTTGTATTCTCTATCCATGAACCAGTAAACGGATTTAATATCGTAACAGAAGACCAAGATATCCCAGAGGTTTGTAAGATAAAACTTTCTTGAGTTGTGGACAAGTATATTGAGTAAGTTATAATATCGTTTGGGTCAGGGTCGGTAGCGTCACTCCAGTCAAAAAATACGCCGTTAGTTGTAGTTACGCTGGAACCGTTTAATGGAGTGAAAATATTTACTGTTGTTGGTGGTTCAGAAGTATGGTTTACAACAAACCGACCTGATAAATCGTCTGGGGACCATCGGGTTGAACCTTCAGTATCAATAGCTTTTACTCGCCAGTAATACGTTGTATTATCTGCAAGTGAAGCATTAAGTAGTAAATAGCTTGTAGTAATATTTCCTATAACATTTGCTCCTATAAGAGATGGAGGGGTAGCACCATAAATTATTCCCGGATTTGTAGAGTAGTAAAGTTCGTAGCTAATATTATCTCCGTAGTCTATATCACTATCAGTAGCATCCCACCAGTCAAACACAGGGTTTGCAGTAAATACTACAATCCCATTAGTAGGCGTGATGAGGTTGAAATAACTTGGTGAGTTATTTATTGGCAATCCGTAGGGTCGTTGTGGAGTAGTATCAATTTCTGAAAACACTGTTCCATTAGTATCCGTGGAAGATTTTATAGCAAAAAAATATCCAATTCCGTTTGTTAACCCTGTGATGGTATAAGAAATAGTTTGTCCTTGTAATGGCGATGTTGTGATTCTGATTCTGTATGGATAACCTGTTTCTGAAGAGTTCGTATCCCAATCCTGTTGTGTAGTAAGAACTTTGTATGTAGAAGTTCGGATTTCATACATTACTACTGGATTTGTAGATACAGGAACTGTCCATTGAAGTTTTACCTGTCGCCAACGAACTTCTACAACAGATAAGTCAGTAACAGGGTCAGGCGGGTCAGAATAAAGTAAACATAAGAAAAACAATGTTGAAAAAAAAGCAAATACTAAAGGTTGCTTCATAAAATGTGAAATAGAAAACTTCAATTCCTATTTTTGTTTTTTTTGAAAATTATTTAATGTAATCCTCTAACTTAGCAAATTTGTATCCTTGAGAAATACAGTATTGAATAAATTTTTCTAATGCGAAGAGAGTTTTTTGTCGGTTTTTTCCACCGTCGTGAAAAAGGTAAATCCCACCAGGTTGTAACGCAGAACAATATCGTTTTGCTAATTCTTCTTTAGAAACATTGTGCCAATCGTAACCAAAAGTCCAGTTTATTATTTTATATCCTGTATCTTTCAATATATCTTCTACCCATTTATGATAAAACCCGTTAGGTAACCGAACAAACACTAAAGTAGAACCTACTATTTCAAAAACTTCCTGTTGTGTTTTTTTAATTTCTTGTTGAAGAATATTTTTTAATTCTTCCCTAGACATTTTTTTGCTTAATTGATAAAAATTTTTATGTGAATATGTATGGTTACCTATACTATGCCCTTCAGAAACAATTCTTTTTAAAACATCTTTTCTATATTTCACACACTCTCCTAAGACAAAAAATGTCGCTTGAATATTATACTTTTTTAATATATCCAATATAACTTCCGTATATTCTCCAGGACCATCATCAAAAGTTAAAAAAACAACTTTTTGTGTAGTATTTATTTTCCAATAAAATATTTCCTTGCCTTCTGAGTTACCACAAAAAAATATAAATATAACAAAAAAAATTAATATCTTCATAAAATTATCCGAAATCTGTTAAGAACTTTTTGTACCCATAATAAACCGTTGAAGTAAAATACAACAGGTTAATCAATAGGAAATCTGTTAAATGAAATATTTTCACACTTGTAGGAACAGAAATTCCTAACACATATTGTCGCACAGGATAAGCAAAAGAAGTTATTGTGAGAACTATATAACATAAAGATAATATTACGAACATTAACCCGCCAAAAGATGTTTCTATCTGTCCAATATTTTGGTAGTTAGGTTTAGGGAATAAAATTCCTATAGAATATCCCGCCACTGTAATAACTATTGACGAAATTGTTATCACAAAAAATGAAAATATATATATAATTCTACTTACACCTAAAACATAATTTGACAATGTAGTCATAACCCATCCAACAAACAATACTAACGGTAAAAATATTTTTATTTTTGAAAAAAATATTTTGTACAACTCTATTGGCGCAGATTTCAAAATCCAAAACGTTTTGTATTCTAAACTTGGTTGAACAAAAACAAACCGTAAAACTAAAGCTGTGATAATAAACATCACACTGCCTAAATTAAAAAATGCTATCGTAGTTCTTACATACATAACCTCAACTGGCAATTTAGTTATGCTGAAGATATACACTATTATTAATGCTACAACTATTACCACCTGTGTCCACTGGATAGGTTCTCTTATAAACAATTTTATGTCTTTTTTTATCAATGCAAAAGAAAGATTTTTTTCAATATTTAAAATAGCAGCTTTAAAATTTTTTACTCTGCTAGTTTTTTTCTTACTAGTTTTGTTTGAAAATATGCCAGAATAATATAGATTTTTGGCTAAAAATATTACTGTTAAAAATAATACCACAGCTAAAATAAACAACATCACAAAATTTTTCACTACTATATCTGGTTGAGTTACCATTATCCCACGAATAATTTCTGCCACCCACCACGAAGGTAACCCACGAGCAACCGGTTTTGACATAAAATCTAAATATTCTACAAGTTCGTCAAACTTGTCCGGATTAAGCAATTTTTCCGGTTGAACAAACCGTAACGCAGTGTACACTGCAGTGGTTAAGAGGATAATACTAATCACAGCAATATCTTTTAATTTTTGTGTTGGAAAAAAATATGATAACAATATTGAAATTATTATCCCACAACATACAGAAATTAAAAACATAATTAAAATGCTAATTATTACTATACAGAAACTACTAAAATAAAAATTTTTTGATATTGAAAAAGCTAAAATAAATGGTAACAATATTGTCATCAACATCCATGAAGATTGTACAAACGTAGAACAAAATTTTGTTAAAAAAATTTCCAATATAGAAATAGGCATTGAAATTAAAAATTCTATATCTTTAGAATTATATATGGTAGATAAAGAAATTATTAATGATGAAAAAATCAACATTGTAAAACTTATCAAAACTGCCAACGCTGTTATTCTTAACAAAAACAACGAACCTATCACAGGTAACGTGGAAATGTACATCACTACATAATGTGAAATTAAATAAGAACCAATCACAAAAATTGTCCCAACAGTAATTATAAATATTCCTCTAATTTTTTCTATTTTAGAAGAAAATTTTATACTGTTTTTTATTATTTTGATATTAATAGAAACCAGTTGTTTAAAACTCATTTTTTATTGTTTCAAGATATACATTTTCTAATGTAGAACCTTTAGGTAAATTTAACATATTAATAATTTCTTCCTTACTACCTGAAACTAAAATTCTACCGTTATAAATTATACTTAACCTTGTAGCAAGAACTTCCGCAAGGTCTAAAAGATGAGTACACAAAATTATAGTTTTAGCCTGTTCTGCAAGGTTTATAACATGTTGTTTAAAGAAACTTATACTTTTAGGGTCTAACCCAACTAACGGTTCGTCAAGAATATAAATTTCCGGATTACGTAAAAAAATTGACATTAACAAAAGTTTTTGTTTCATACCTTTAGAATAAGTTTCAATAATATCATCTATTACATCTTCAAGTTCAAACTGGGTTAGATAAAAATTATATTTATTATCTAATTCTTCTTTTGAACTTACTTGTGTTTTGTAAACAGAACATATAAATTCTATAAATTCTCGTCCTGTAAGTTTTGTATATATGTATGGTTCGTCAGGTAAATATCCAATAATATTTTTTACCTCAACATTTTCAGGTGAAACAGTTTTAGAAAATATTTTTACCTCTCCTTTATCAGGTTTCAATATTCCAGAAAGAATCTTTACAGTGGTAGTTTTTCCTGCACCGTTAGGTCCTAAAAGAACAAAAATTTCTCCACGGTAAACTTCAAATTCTATACCTTTTAATACTTGTTTTGAGTTATAACTTTTATACAAATTTTTTACTTCTACAACAGGTAAATTTTGCATATCTGTTGTTATATTAATGCAGTTAATATTCCAGCAGAAAATATTGGTAAAATAAAATTATCATCTATTGGCAATGGTAGAAATTCTATTGCTGTAGCAACAAATGATACTATAAACGCAACCCACCAGTTAAAAAATATTACACCACAAATAAATGCTACTACAAAAAATGCTAACGAACCTTCTAAACTTTTTCCGCGCGACCCTAACCTTATCTTGCCATATTTTACTCCTACAAGTGCAGCTATACTGTCGCCTAATGCTAAATATAATAAACTCAAAGTAACAATCTGTTTATTGTCAGAAAAAAATAATATCGTAATAAACGCTCCTGATAATGTCCAAATTAAAGTAGAAACATTTTCTTTTTCTTTTTCGCGATAAGTCCCTGAAAAAATTTTTAATATCACATTATTAATTGACGGATACAATAACCTTATTGTTTCTGCAATCAGGTCTATTATTAACAACGAAGCAGAAACTGTTAATGCAACTCTATAGGGAATAATGTTATATAATATAGGATATAATATCGTAAGAAAATGTAAACTTTTACGTTTAAATTCTGTTATACTTTTTGTATCCTGCATTTTTGTATAGTGTTGATGATATATTTTATTATTTGTTGTGATTTTGTGAACGAAACTTTATATATTTCTATATTCAAATTGAAAAATTTTTTAACAGCTTCCATATATCCAATTTTGTTTGGTAAAAGAACAAGCAACAATGTTATAAGAAATATACAGTTAACAATAAAAATCACTACAATAGAAAATAACCATCCAGAAATTTTAAAATCTTGCTGACCTACAGATACTGCAAAAATTGTCAAAACTAAATGAAACATTAAAGAGAAACCTAACAAAAACATAAATATTTCAATTCTAACATTAAGTTTGAATACATATCTTACTATCAACCAGATAATACCTATAACTATTGAGTACAATGGTACAAAGTATGGAGATAAAGCAATAAAAGTGTTCACTTTAGAGACGTCTACAGTGCCGCTAAATTTGTTAACTTTTATTCTACGCACCTGTGCCCCACAAAGTTTTGCACTAAGAGCGTGCATTAATTCGTGTCCTATCACATAAATTTTTATTGGTTTATATAACAAAAAATGAACAACAAGATAACACCCTGCACCAAGAAAAAATGGATATACCTTGCTGTTAGAATACTCTATGTTTTTTAAAACATAAATTAGCATTAAAAAACTGGTATAACAAAACGGTAACAAAATTATTGCATAAAAAAATTTGGTAATTTTATGAAATAAAATTTTCATAAACTACAACTCTGTTTCTACCAGCAAGTTTTGCTTTATATAACGCTTTATCAGCGTGAGAAATTATTTGTTGTTTAGTTATACCTTTGTAAAATGTCTCCACACCTATACTCACTGTAAGTTTTATTTTTTTCCCATTAATATCAAACTCTGCATTTTCTACATTAGATTTTATCCGTGTAGCAATTTGTTCCGCCCAGTTTTTACCACAAGAAATTAGTATTATACTAAACTCTTCACCACCATATCTACAAACAATATCTGTCTCTCTAACAGATTTTAGCAATATTTTTGCAAGTTGTTTTAAAACACTATCACCTGCTAAATGGCCATAAGTGTCATTGACTTGTTTAAAAAAATCAATGTCAATCATTAATAAAGAAAACACGCTGTTGTATCGTTCAGCACGAAGAAGTTCTTGTTCTAACTGTAATAAAAAATATCGCTGGTCGTACAATTTTGTTAACCCGTCAGTGATTGCAAGTTCGTATAACCTTGCGTTATTTATTGAGACAGCAATGTGGTTTAAAAGATTCTGCAACAATGAAATGTCGTAATGTGAAAAATCGCTATAATCAGTTTTCTGTGCTACTAATACAAAACCTAAAATTTTTTCTTTTGCTATCATAGGTAAAAATAATACTTTCTGACACTTTAACTTTGTGGTAATTTCTTGGTTATCAATAATTTTAGAAGTAACGGCGTTTTCAAACCCGAAATAGGTATATAAAGTTTTCATTTCTATACTTTTTATCCAAGGTTCTTTGCATCCTATAGATTTTTTTAATTTAAAGATATTTTCTTCTTGCTCCAACATATAAACCGCTACTTGTTTTATTCTGCCTAACTGAGATATATACTCGGTAACTATATCTATAAGTTTTTCAGAATCCATTATACTTGAAATTTCTAATGTCATACTGTTTAACAATGACAGGTCGTTTATAGCTTTTTCAAGTTGGCGGTTGATTTCTTTTAACTCTTGTTCCATTTTTTCTTTCTGGACAACTTTTACTCCCATACCCATCTCAGGACATACAGTTAAAAAATCGCAATATGGACATAAATTACTTTTTTGAGGTTTAAATTCTTTATCAGAATAAATTTTTTCTACTATTTCTATAATATTATTTTTAGTGTTTGTTAAATCTTCTTGTGTAAGTGTAGCAGAAATTTTGTAATTATGTTGTAGGTATATTTCAGATATTTTTTTAGGGAACAATTTGTATTTTTCAAAACATGCAATTGCGTAAATGTTCATCTGTAAATCTTTTTTAAATTCTTCTTCAGTAGGTACATATCCGCCTGTTTTGTAATCAATAATTTCTACACCGTCTTCAAAATCGTCTATACGGTCAATTTTTCCAGTGATATAAAATTCTTTTATTGGTACTCTAAAAAATTCTTCTACATATCTTGGGATAACAAAAATGTCATTGTTGTGATAAAAATTTCTTAACCAGTTAATTACTTGGTGTTTATAGTCTGTTTCTTCTTCTTTAGAAGTATATCCTTCAGAGACCCAGTGTTTATCTAAAAGTTCCAACATTGTATCTATACTTCTTTTTTCTTTCTCAAGAAGGAAAAATTCTGATAGAACTTTATGAACTGTTGTACCTGCGGAAAGATATGGTTTGTGTTTTTTATACAATGTGGCTAAACCGTCAATATATGCTAACTTAAACTTAAACGGACATTGAAGATATGTAGTTAAATTTCCTGCACTGAAATATTTTGGTATCTGGTTCATAAAAATTCTACCTCTTTATAAATTCTCCTTGTGGAATAAAGTTTACAAGTTTTCCTTTATTAACTACGATTTTTCCTTTAAAAATCACTGTTTCTATTTTACCTTGGAATACCATATTTTCGTACGGGGTATAATCTGCCACTGTAGGAAGTTTTTTTAAACTTACTTTCCATTTTTGTTGAGGGTCAAAAATTACAATATCAGCATCACTTTTGTTAGGTATCAAATCACCTTTTTTCGGGTATAACCCGAAAATTTTTGCCGGGTTAGAAGTTAAACATTTTATTAAAGTTCGTATAGGTATTTTTCGTTTAATTCCGCCAGTAAATACTGAATATAATAATACAGAACAACCCGGAAGGCCCATGGGAATTTTTAAAAAATTGTTCCTAAAGTTATATTTTATATCTTTTGAAAATACACAATTGTCTGTAGCGATTACATTTATAATATTTTTTCTTACTGCAGACCATAAAGATTCTCTGTCTGAATAAGACTTTATCGGTGGACAACAAGTGTAAAGATAACCATTTTTGTGTTTAAACACTTCGTTGGTAAAAGTAAGATACTGTGGACAAGTTTCTGCATAAATTGTAAATTTAGAATTTTTTTTCTTTCGCCATAAATTTATCTCTCTTAATGTTTCTTTGCTACTAATGTGAACTATATAAATTTTAATATCATAATTGTTGGCTATAGAAAAAACTTTACGGACAGATTCATATTCTGCTTTATTTGGTCTGGAGAATGGGAAATATTTTACTTTCAACTTGCCTGAATTTAAAAGTTGTTGTGTAGAAGTTTCTATAATTTGACTATCTTCGCAATGTAATTCAAGAACCACATCTTCATATTTTGATAATTCTTTAATAATACTAACTAAAGTTTTCTCATCAATATACCAATTTTCTGTTTTTGGCAAGAACACTTTAAAACTTTTTATTCCTAAAGAAATAATTTTGTTAATCTGTTTACAAGAATTTTTGTCCCAACTGATAATCTGTGAATGGAAAGAGTAATCTACGAAACTTTTTTTAACTTCAGAAAGTCGTCTGTGAAACGCAGAAATTAATGTTTCTTTTTTGTTTTGAGGGATAATATAATCAATTATAGTTGTGATACCGCTACACAACGCTGTTTTTGTCCCTGTAAAAAAATTTTCCACAGTTTGTGACCCATAACCTTTAAGTAGAAAATGTGTATGTACATCTATAATTCCCGGGAAAATAAGTTTTCCTGTAGCGTCAATTATAGCTACTTTTTTATCTTGTGGCGAGATATGTTTTTGAACTTTTTTAATTTTTTTTTGATGGATTAGAATATCGTATTTTCCATAAAATTTTTCAGAAACTACAAACCCGTTCTTGAGCAAAAGGTTCATTTGTTAGTTTTTATATTATTTTTTTCGTCAAACAGCAATACTGTAGGTGGGGGAATTTTTTCGTTTTCTGAAATATAAACGAAAGACATTATGATAAGTTTATCACCGACTTCGCCGAGCCGTGCAGTACCACCTTGTAACCCTACAGTTTTTGTTCCTTTTTTAGCAGGAATTACATAGGTTTCAAACCGTTCTCCATTAGAAAGGTTAATTACCAACACTGATTCGTACGGTTGTAATTTCCCTTTTTCAATAAATTCAGAATCAAGTTTTATAGACCCGCTGTAATGCAAATTTTTTTCTGTAACTACAAGACCTTGTAGTTTTGATTTTAAAAATTTTGTATACATATTTTATTCAATCATATAATCTTCAACTTTATATCCTTTAGATTCTAACTCTTTCCTCCATAACTCTTTTGCTTCAGAAACTTTTTTTCTGGCAAGTTTTACCCATTTAGATTCCGGCGGTGTAAACAAATCTATTACTGTTTTATACCATATATATGCATATTTCAACGAACTTTCTTCAATTTGTCTTTGTTTTTTAAATTCTAAAAGTTCCAATTTTAATTCGTAATCTTCTTTAGAAATTTTACCTTTAGAAAACAGTTTTTCTAACTGTTTTCTTTCTTGTTCATATTTGTTTTCAAAATATTCAACTTTTTTTTGTGGGTTTCTATACCAGTACATATATTTCTCTGCTTCTAAGTAAGCGCTACGTGCTCTTAGTATCACATCAATATATATAGCCACATATACCAAAATTATACCAATAATTACAAAAATTATAGTAGACAAATTGCGTTTGACAAAACTTATAAAAAAGTTGTTTTTAAACTCTTTTTCAGAGAGAGGTTTATTGTTCATACTTTTCTTTAAATTTTTTTGCTTTTTCTTCAGCTACCATTTCTTCTTTAGGTTGTGTATGTAATAACATATGAATTTTTGCAATTAAATGATCCGGCTGGATTGGTTTTAATATAAATTCTTTCACGTTAGGTTCATAAAGAAACATTCTTTGTGTGTCTATATCATGGAATTTCCCTGTGATAACTATTATAGGGATTTTTTTTAACTCAAAATTTTGTTGTAACAATTTAACAAGTTCATAACCCGACTTTTTTGGCAACATCGCATCTAAGATTATTAAATCTGGTTTCAATGTTTTTATTTTTTCTAACCCTGAGATACCATCGTAAGCAAAATCTACTTTGAAACCTTGAAATTCTAAATAGTGTTTTAAAAATTCTACTACAATATCTTCGTCGTCAATAATAAATATAAGTTTTGTTGATGGCGAAAATTTTAAATCTTGAGAAGATTGGTTGTTCATAATTATGACAACTAATATTTAGCAGAGATTTTGACATAGGTTGTTGCTGTTTTTATATACCAAAATATAAATCTACTTGCAATATATTTTAAAATTAAACTATACTATCATTTTATACCATTCTTGTAATGACCTAACTTCAAAATCTATTTTTGAAGTTAACACATTATATTTTTGTTTCAGTTCTTTTATTGATTCTACGATACATTCTGCTGCTTCTAAAGTGGTTATCACAGGTATATTGTTCATAATAGCAGTGCGACGGATATAATATCCGTCGCTGAACGATTCACCTTTTTGTGTTGGTGTATTTATCACCATACTTACTTCACGGTTTGAGATGATATCTACGACATTAGGTCTTCCTTCAGAAAGTTTATTAACTTTAGAACAATTTATTTTATGTTCTAAAAGATACTTTGCAGTTCCTGAAGTGGCAAGTATTTCAAACCCAAGATTAACTAATTCTCTAACTATTTTTAACGATTTAGGTCTAGTTGTCTTACTTAGACTTACAAGGATTTTACTGTTAAACGAGATAGTAGCACCTGCTGCATATTGTGATTTTGCGTATGCCATAGGAAATGTCTTGTCAATACCCATAACTTCTCCGGTAGATTTCATTTCTGGTGAAAGGATTGCGTCAGTGTAAGAAAATTTATGGAATGGTAAAACCACTTCTTTAACAGTATAATATGGTAATTTATAACTTTTTTTTACCAAACTTGGGTATTGGTTTGTTAAATCTTTTATTTTGTAGCCGAGCAAGATTTTTGTTGCAAGTTTTGCAATTGGTACACCTATAGATTTTGAGATATATGGTACTGTCCGAGAAGCTCTCGGATTGACTTCTAAGATATATATTGTAGAATCTTTTATCGCCAATTGTAAATTCATTAACCCAATAACACCTAACTTTCGTGATAGTATTCTAACATATTCTTCTATAACTTTTATCTGTTGGTGGGACAAAGATACTGGCGGTGTTACACAAGCACTATCTCCGGAGTGTATCCCTGCTGCTTCTATATGTTCCATAATTCCTGCAATAAACACTTCTTTATTATCTACCAACGCATCTACATCAAGTTCTTTTGCGTTCTCTAAAAATTTGTCAATTAACACGATGTTCGGCACTTCTTTATCTGTTTGTGCTGAGAAAGCGTTGGTTAAATATTTTTCCAACATACTGTCATCATATACTATTTCCATTGCTCGGCCACCTAAAACATACGACGGACGAACAATTACCGGATATCCTATCTGACGAACAACTTTATACGCCTCTTCTAAATTTGTTGCTTTTCCGTGAGGTGGGTAGGGTAGTTTCAGTTTTGCTAAAACTTTAGCAAAAAGTTCCCTATCTTCAGCTAAAGCAATAGATTCAGGTTGTGTACCTAAAATTTTTATACCACAAGATTTTAATTTCAATGCTATATTAAGTGGTGTCTGACCACCAAATTGTAGTATTACACCATAAAACTTTGTATCATTAATCTGTAGTTCTTTTTTATAAATGTTATAAACATCTTCCAATGTTATTGGTTCAAAATATAATTTGTCAGAAATGTCGTAATCAGTAGAAACAGTTTCAGGATTACAGTTTACCATTATAGATTTAAACCCTTCCTCTCGTAGTGCCATAACAGAATGAACACAACAATAGTCAAATTCTATCCCTTGACCTATACGGTTTGGTCCTGAACCAAGAACTATAACTTTACCTTTATATTTTTTCTGTGTGTTAACTTCAGTATCTGTTTCATCAAAATATTTCTTCCAGCTTTTTTTGTCTTCCAAAAGTAAGTCGTTACGTAAAGAATCTTCTATACCATCATACGTGGAGTAAAAATATGGTGTGTACGCTTCAAATTCTGCAGCACAAGTGTCTACTACTTTATAGTTTGGCAAAATGTTATTTTTTATTCTTAGCTGTCTTATTTTTTGTTCTGGAACCTCCAATAAGTATGCTAACTGATAATCAGAGAAACCAAACTTTTTTGCTTTCTTTATAAGCGAAACCATTTTGTTTTTATCTTTTTTTACGTAATTACTCTGTTGTCTTATTGTATTTTCCATATCTACAATTTCTTTTATTTGGTGGATGAACCATCTGTCAATTTTAGAAATTTCTGAAATTTCTTCTTCTGTTAAACCAAGTTGTAATGCGTATTTGATATTAAATATACGGTCACAATTTGGATACCTAAGTTTGTATTTTACAAGTTCTATATATTCTTCTTTTTGTTTGGTATTTTGCGTGATTAATTTTTCTACAATAGAAACCTGGCCTAACCCGTCTGCTCCAAGACCATACCGACCAATCTCTAATCCACGGATAGCTTTCTGCAGAGCTTCTTTAAAATTTCGTCCTATTGCCATTACTTCTCCAATAGATTTCATTTGTGAACCTAAAATTTCGTGTGACCAACTATCCGCTTTAGCATTATAAGTTCTTGGTAACACAGGCCTAAATTTTTCAAATGCGAACCGCGGAATTTTTACCACTACATAGTCTATTGTAGGTTCAAAACAAGCAGGCGTTTTTTTAGTAATATCGTTAGGTATTTCGTCCAAAGTATAACCTACAGCAAGCAATGCGGCTATTTTTGCAATTGGGAAACCTGTTGCTTTTGACGCTAACGCAGATGATCTTGAAACACGCGGGTTCATTTCTATAATTACCATTCTGCCTGTGTGTGGATGCACTGCAAACTGTATATTAGAACCGCCTGTCTCTACACCTATCGCACGAATACATTTAAATGACGCATCTCTCATCATCTGGTATTCTTTATCAGTTAATGTTTGTGCAGGCGCTACAGTGATAGAATCTCCCGTGTGAACTCCCATAGGGTCAAAATTTTCTATAGAACATACTACAATACAATTGTCATTTTTATCTCTCATAACTTCCATTTCATATTCTTTCCATCCATCAAGATATTCTTCAATAAGTATTTCAGAAATCATACTTGAGTTCAACGCTTCACGAGCAGAATCTATAAACTCTTCTTTGTTAAACACAATTTTTGACCCTGTCCCACCTAAAGTAAACGAAGGACGAATAATTAATGGGAAACCTATTTTTGTTGCTATTTCTTCTGCTTGGGATAAATTGTAAGCAAAACCACTTTTTGGTACATCAAGTCCTATAGATAACATCGTCTCTTTAAACAATTTCCTATCTTCACCACGTTTTATTGCATCAATTTTTGCACCAAGAACTTCCACTCCAAACTTTTCTAAAACACCAGCTTCTGCAAGTTGTACTGTAAGGTTTAACGCTGTCTGTCCACCTAAAGTTGACAACAACCCTTCAGGACGTTCTTTTTGGATAATTTTTTCCAAAACTTCAGGGATTAGGGGTTCTATATAAGTTGCGTCGGCAAATTCCGGGTCTGTCATTATTGTTGCAGGATTTGAGTTCACAAGGACAATTTTGTAGCCTTCTTTTTTTAACACTTTTATTGCCTGTGTACCTGAATAATCAAATTCGCACGCTTGACCAATTACAATAGGGCCAGAACCTATAACTAAAATCTTTTTTATATCTTTTCTTTTTGGCATATTATATTAACTTCCCTGTTTTATATTCTTTTATCATATCTATAAACTGTTGAAATAAAAATTTGCTATCGTTAGGTCCGGGAGATGCTTCAGGATGATACTGAACTGAAAAAATTGGTAACGATTTATGTCTTATCCCTTCACACGAGTAATCATTTAAGTTTAAATGTGTTACTTCAAGTTCGTTGTTTCCTTCTACGAACCATTTGTTTTGTTTTTGATAAATTTTTACTGCAAAATTATGGTTTTGTGAAGTAATTTCTATTTTCTGTGTGACAAGATTTTTCACTGGATGGTTTATCCCGTGATGGCCAAATTTTAATTTAAAAGTTTTTCCACCCAATGCTAAAGCTATCATTTGGTGGCCTAAACAAATACCAAAAATAGGAATATAATCCTTACTTGATTGTTCGTATTGAATAAGTTTTTCTATAGTAGTAAATACATATGGTACACTTTCAGGATCGCCAGGACCGTTGGAAAGGAATATTCCGTCGGGACGGTAACTTAAAATTTTTTCTAACTGAGTATTTGCAGGAACAACTATAAGTTCACAACCATAACTTCGTAATAACCTTAAAATATTAAATTTGCAGCCACAGTCTAACACAACAACTTTGTACATTCCTGTCTCAACTTTTTTATTTAGAATTTTGTCCAACTCTAAAGTTTGTATTTCTTTTTTACAACGCACAAGTTTAACTAAATCTTGTTGTTCAATTTTAGGGTACTCTCGGACACGAGTTAACAGCTTTTTTAAAAAAGTTGGTGTTAAGCCTTTTTCGTCTAACGGAGTAATTACTCCACGTAACGCTCCGTTGTCACGAATATACTTTGTTAACGCGCGTGTGTCAACATTTTGTATACCTACAATTTTGTACTTTTTAAACAATTTCTCAAGATGTTCTTTAGCACGCCAGTTGGAACAAATACTGCTTAATTCGTTTACTACAAACCCTTCTACCCAAGGATGAAATGATTCAAAATCGCTATAAGTTATACCATAATTACCAATATGTGGGTATGTCATTACTACAATTTGTCCTTTATACGACGGGTCAGTAAGAACTTCTTCATATCCTACAACTGCTGTGTTAAACACTACTTCACCGAATGTTTCAGCAAAATGGCCAAAAATGTTCCCTGTAAAGTAAGCACCGGTTTCAAGTAGTAGGATAGCCTCTGTACGTTGCAAATTTTCTGTCATATTTTTGCTTAAATTAGAATTGGGTAAGTTTAAATTTATAATTTCAGTAGAGAAGTAATCTTCTCCCGAATAACTTTTAATTCCATAGGTTTAGCTAAATAATCATCTGCACCTGAATTAAAAGCTTTTTCTCTATATTCTTTAGAGTCGTAGCCAGTAATAACAAGAATTTTTATATGTTTAAGTCGTGGTTCGTTCTTTATACTTGCACAAACTTTAAACCCGTCCACTCCGGGTAATAAAAGGTCTAAAATTACCAAATCTGGCATATACTCTTTAACCACCATACCTGCAGTAAAACCGTCATATACAGAGTTCACTTCTAAATTTTTATAATCAGTAAGGGCTGATTTTATAAAATCGTGGACTTCTATTTCATCGTCTATAATCAAAACTTTTAACACACAGATTTTTTCTATATTTGCTTTTATTTCTTTTATAGAGTATCCCTGCTGTAACATCTCACGAATACGTTTCAACCTCAACAATGATTCGCGTTCGTTATACAACCTGAACCCGCCAGGCATATGCTCGCTGACACGTAACAGTTCTAAGTCAGTGTAATATTTTATAGTAGATACAGGTAGACCTGACTTTTCTGCAAGTTCGCCTATTTTTAACAGTCCTAATGCTAATCTCTGTTGTTTTTCCATACTTTTTATACTATACAAAATTGGGCAGTTTAATTTCAACTTTTTGTAATAGGGGGTTATTTACGGAAGTTTATTTTTATTATATCTCCATCTTGGACTATATAATCTTTACTTTCAATACGTAACAACCCATGCTCTTGAAGAGCTTTTATTGAACCATATTTTTTTAAATCAACAAAGTTGTAAACTTCCGCATTTATAAACCCTTCTTTCATATCAGAATGTATTTTTCCAGCAGATTCGTATACTGTAGTACCTTTTTTTACCATCCAAGCACGTAGTTCTGTACCCACTGCGGTGTAAAAAGTTACCATGTTTAACAACTCTACAGCCTGCTGAATAAAATTGTTCAGTTCGTCAGGCGGGATTCCATATTCCTCTCTAAACTGTTTTTGTTCTTCTAAAGACATTTCTTGTAAACTTAGTTCAAACTTTCCTGCTAAACATAGAGTTTTGTCTTTGGTAAAATTTTCAATAAGAAGTTTCATCTGATTAAGTTTTTCTCTTGGTATTGTTTCGTCATAATTTAATAGATACATCCTAGGTTTATAGGTCAATAATTGATAAATCAACGATTTTAATTCTTTATGTTTATTTTCTAATTTAAGTTCAATTTCGTCTTTTACTTTTGACAACAAAATACCATTATTTAATGTTTTTATAAGAAAAGAAACAATTTCAAGCTGTTCTTTGGCATAAGTATCACCACTATATGCCTTTGGAATTATTTTGTTATTATACCTTTCTAAAACTTCCAAATCTGCAATACACAATTCTGTGTTAACTACCTGTATTTCTTCTATTGGGTCAATTTTTTGTATTGATGATGTTACAGTATCATCACTAAAATATCTTAATACATGAACTATAGCGTCAACTTCGCGGATTGTAGCAAGAAATTTATTTCCGAGACCGGCCCCTTTTGAAGCATCTTTAATTAACCCTGCAATGTCTACAAATTTTATAGTAGCTGCTGTAACTTTCTGTGGCTGAAACAGTTCCGCAAGAAAATTTTGTCGTTCATCTACTCTAGCAACTATACCTATGTTAGGGTTTATTGTAGTAAACGGAAACTTGTCTATTGCTACACTAATTTTTGTAAGTACAGAAAATATTGTAGACTTACCTACATTAGGTAAGCCAACTATTCCTATCTGCATATTTTTAGAGTACTACAAGATTGTCTTTATGTACAACCTCTTCAACAGTTATTTCAGGGAAAATTTTTTTAATCTCCGAAGTTTTCTTATTTTTTATCTTTTCTAACATTGAAGAACTAAAATTAGTAATTCCGCGGGCAATTTCTTGTCCTGTCTCGTCACATAACGAAACTACATCGCCAGCTGAAAAGTTGCCTTCCACAGTTTTCACACCTGAAGGTAACAAACTTTTATTCATAAGAGTAATTGCTTTTACTGCACCACTATCTATAACAATTTTTCCGGCAATTTTTTTACCAAACGCTATCCATTGTTTACGTGAAGTTATAACTTTCCCTTTAGGGGAAAATCTTGTACCAACATTTTTACCGTTGTAGATGTCCAATATTACTGCAGGTCGTAATCCATTAGCTATAACTAGTTCAACACCGCTTAACCAACACATCTGTGCCGCAACAAGTTTTGTTTTCATTCCGCCTGTGCCACAAAAAAATGTGCTTTTTGCTATATATTTCGTCATACAAAATTTTTTTATCCAATTAAAATCAGTCACCTCGGGAATAATTTTTGCATCAGGATATTGATTTGGGTCCTTATCATACACACCATCCACGTCAGTAAGAATTATTAACAAATCAGCATTTAGTTTACATGCTACAATAGCAGAAAGTGTGTCGTTATCACCAAGTTTAATTTCTTCTGTAGCGACAGTATCATTTTCGTTAATTATTGGTATCACACCCCAGTCTAACAATTTTCTTAGTGTATTTCTTACGTTCAAATATCGCTGCCTGTTGTCAAAATCTTCCCGTGTTAAGAGTATTTGAGCCACTTTGTAACCATATTTCTTAAATTTTTCTATATATCTAAACATTAACAATGGCTGACCTATAGAAGCTAAAACTTGTTTCTCTACAACATTACTAGGACGAAAATTTATGTCGTACTCCATAATACCACTAGCAATTGCACCAGAAGAAACTAATATAACTTCACAACCAAGTTTTTTTAGTTCGTGGATTTGTGCTACAAGAGAGGAAATAAATTGTTCTTTACCTAAAGTAATTAAATGAGAACCTACCTTTATTACAATCCGTTTCATAATTTTTTTGTGCTTGCAATTTGTCTACAATTTTAATAAATTTATAAATAAAATTCAATCATAGCAATTGAATTATAATGAAGCTAAATACTAAAATTACACATCTTTATAACCTAATAAATAACTACAACAAAATCATAGTAGCTTTTTCTGGCGGAGTGGATAGCGGAACAATTGTGTTCCTTTGTAAACTATTAAACAAGGAAGTTCTTGCTGTAACTGCTTTATCTGAAACTTATCCCGAAGATGAAATAGAATTTGCCAAAAAGTTTCTTAAAAAACATAAAATAAAACATAAAATTATAAAAACCGAAGAACTTAAAGACCATAGATTTGCAAAAAATACAATATTACGATGTTATTACTGTAAAACCGAACTTTATAAAAAACTTACCGAAATAAAAAATAAATATCATTACGATGTTATATTTGATGGAGTAAATTATGACGATATAAAAACAGATTTTCGTCCAGGGATAAAATCTGCACAAAAGTTTGGTATAGTCCATCCTTTTGTAGAAGCCAAAGTTACTAAAAATGAAATAAGGAAAATAGCGAAAAAGTTTGGCCTTTCAATATGGAACAAACACGCTTCTGCTTGTCTTGCTTCACGAATACCTTTTGGAACAAAAATTACATCTTCTTTGTTAAAAAAAGTTTATTGTGCAGAAAAAATTATAAGTTCTTATTGGAAGAACTTTTTTCGTGTTCGCCATCATAACGAAATTTTACGTATTGAATTGCAAAAAAATGAAATAAAAAAATTTCTTAATAAAGTGAACATTGACAAACTTGTAAGAAAGTTGCACTCTTTAGGATATAAATTTATTACTTTAGATCTTGAAGGATATATACCCGCAGGGAAAAGATATGTCATCTCAAAAAATAAAAGTTGACAGTAAGTCATTACAAAAATTATTAAAATTATACAAACAAGATAAAATTTCGTTAAAAAAAGTTTTAACATTTATTTCTCAACTGCCATACAAAAAATTAAAACATAGCATAATAGATTTACATCGTGGATTAAGAAAAGGTATTCCTGAAATTGTTTATTGTGAAGGTAAAACTTTAACACAGTTAGTTGATATACTAAACGAACTTTATAACTACCACAATTTTGTTATTGGCACAAGATTGGACAAAAGTAAATACGATATGATAAAACATAAACTTCCCCAAAGTCATACTTATTACGAAACCGCAAGAATTATACATATAGGGAAAAATGTGAAAAGAAAAGTTGGCAATATCCTAATCTTAACTGCAGGAACTTCAGATATCCCTGTTGCTGAAGAAGCAGCAGTTTTGTGTGAACTTTTAGGTAACAGAGTCCGTCGGATATATGATATAGGAGTAGCTGGAATACACAGAATTAACGAAGTTTTCCCATACATTAACAAAGCCAAAGTGATTATTGTAGTTGCTGGTATGGACGGTGTGCTACCTTCAGTTATTGGCGGGATAGCAAAATCGCCTGTAATTGCAGTACCAACTTCGGTAGGTTATGGAGCAAATTTTAAAGGACTCTCAGCGTTGCTTACGATGTTAAACAGTTGTGCTGCTGGCGTTGTCGTGGTAAACATTGACAACGGTTTCTCTGCAGGTTACGTAGCAAACCTAATAAATAAAATTTAAAACCAGTTTTGCTTCACTCCATTTCAACCTCGCCATTTAATTAACAACAAAATTGCAATATTAGAAAGTGAAATTCAAAGATAACATTCAAAGCTAAATTTCAATTCCACAACGGTTCAATTAAAACCAGCATAAGACCTGCAGCTATCCCCCAGGTGATACCTGTTTCAATTCCACGATGGTTCAATTAAAACTCAAAAAACATATATATATGATTCAGATAAATTGATGTTTCAATTCCACGATGGTTCAATTAAAACGGAAGGGTTCCGAAAGTGGCTAATTTTGCGTGTTAGA
>CALJEJ010000063.1 GCA_938074745.1 uncultured Endomicrobiia bacterium | reverse complement strand
ACAGAAAAAGATGTATATTTAAGTTATCTTGAACCACAATGGTATAACCTTTATATGTCAGATACGGAAACTAATTCTTCTGGAGAAAAATTTTATTTCACAGTATCTTCTAAAATGTCAAAAAATATAGTTGTATGGTTGAGATACAGGTTCAAATTTTATACAATTAAAAGCGGAGTTCAAACATATCAATTGACTGATTTGGACAAAATTTTGTCCACTACAGACCACGAGTTCAGGTTTCAAGTAGATTTTAATTTCTAAAGATACAAAAAAGGAGGATGTAAGTTTTTATGTACATTTTTTTATTAGGCAGGCCTGGTTGTGGTAAATCTGCAATTTATAAAATAATGGTGGAAAAATTGAAAAACAGAAATGTTAACCAACAGTTTCCTCGTGTAGACGATTTCCCAAAATTGTGGCAGATATTTAAAACTGACGAAACTACTGGCGAATGGAAACGGTGTAGGAAAACGCCTGACGGCGGGTATAAAGTTACCGACGATACTGTTTGGGACGATATTCTAAAACAGCTGAATACAGATTTGTTAAAATACAACCCAGACGAAATTGTGTTTGTAGAATTTTCGCGTTCTAATTATATTTCAGCGTTGAAGAACTTTTCTTCTGAAGTTATAAATAATTCTATAATTGTTTATATTGACTGTTCTTTTGAAACTTGTTGGCAACGTAATGTTGAGCGACATAAAAAAGCGTTGGCTGAAGGAACTGATGACCATCTCGTTTCACGAGAAGAAATGGAGAAAACATATCTCTACGACGATAAAGAAAAACTTTTGTCTCTTGAAACACCAAAAGTGTTCCTGTTGGTTAACGAACAACAAGGAACTGAACATCTTGTCAAACCGATAGAAGAAATTGTAAATTACATTGTTAATTGGTGGCAAAGTAAAGTAACACAACAGAATATATAACTTTGTTAATAGGGGGAAAATTATGGTAGAATATATAACAGAAAAATGGTCGTCGGAAATTTTTACTTTACAACTTGGTGCAGACGAAAAATCTGGCGGTACAAGAGATAGAATATTAAAAATTGGTGGTGAAAAAACTTTACCATTTTTATATTACGAAGCTGACTTGCCTAACAGACCTGTTATCGCTGCTGAAGTTATGGATTTACTTTTAGAAGACCAATGGCCTTTATTCTACTCTCAATTTAAAGAAATGGTATCAGACCCTATTACATGGATTAAAGAAATAGAAAAATCTAACCCTGACGCAATCTGTCTTAGGTTAACTTCCTGCCATCCTGATACTAAAAATAATTCAGTAGATTACATAAAAACATTTATACCAGAAGTTTTAAAGGCAACAAAGTTGCCCTTGATAATTTTAGGGTGTGAACATATAGAAAGAGATATGGAAATTTTGCCTACAGTATGTGAACTTACCCGAGGTGAAAAAATTCTTGTAGGTATGGCTGTGAAAGAAAATTATAAAACAATTGCGTTGTCAGCGTTCGCTTGTGACCATTCTGTAATTGCTCAGACACCACTGGATATCAACCTCGCAAAACAGTTGAATATATTAATTAACGACACAGGTGTACCGTTAGACCGTATTGTAATGCATCATACAACAGGTGGGTTAGGGTATGGGTTTGAATATTGTTATTCAATAATGGAACGGTGTCGTCTGGCTGGATTACAAGGAGATAAAGTAATGGCAACACCTATAATAAATATGATCGCAGAAGAAACTTGGAAAGTTAAAGAAGCAAAGGCTACTTTAGAAGAAGAACCTACTTGGGGTGAACCTATAAACCGTGCAATTGTCTGGGAAACAACTACAGCATTAAGTTACCTTCATGCAGGGTCTGATATTCTTGTATTAGCTCATCCTGAAAGTATAAAAAATCTTAAAAAAGTATTAACTTCATTTACTGCTAACAAATAATATAGAAAGCTTTTTTATGAAAATTTTAGTAATCAATGAACCTTTTGTTGCCGACTTTTGTAGGACACAACGGTGGGCTGCAAGAACCCGCGGTAGAGTACTTCGTGCACCGGACTGGCTTGCATATGCTACTGCTGTTATTGAACGTGACATCCCTGAAGCAATAGTGAAACTTTACGACTTTCCTGCGACAGGTTGGGGGAAAAAAGAGTTCTGTGAACTTATTTCTCAACACCAGCCTGACTTTGTAGTTTTAGATTCAACTACACCGTCAATATTTTCTGATATTGAATACGCAAAAATTGTAAAAAATCTCACCAAGGGAAAATCAAAAGTTATAATGGTAGGACCACATGTTTCAGCCCTACCAGAAGAAACTTTGCTTATTGCGGAAGGTAGTATTGATGTTGTTTGTATTGGCGAATATGATTATACTGTTCGCGATGTAATATTAAATTTTAATAACTTATCAGAAGTTAGAGGGATATGTTATTTAGAGAATGGTAAACCTAAGCGGACTAAACCTCGGGAATTAATCTCAAACCTTGATGAATTACCCTTTCCTGCATGGCATCATTTAGATTTGATGAAATATTTTGACGGAGGGAAGTTATATCCTTATATAGATATAATTTCAGGTCGTGGTTGTCCAAACAGATGTATATTTTGTCTTTGGCCACAGGTAATGCATGGACTAAAATATAGATTTAGAAGTCCTAAAAATGTTGTTGATGAAATTGAATATGATATAAAATTATGTCCACAAGTGTTACATGGTGGTGAGTTCTTTTTTGAAGATGATACTTTTACTGTAAACAAAGAACGTGCAATATTGATTTGTGAAGAAATTTTACGCCGAAATTTGAAAATAACTTTTTCGGTCAATGCACGAGTTGATACTGCAGACCGAGAAATGTTTAGAATAATGAAGAAAGCGGGATGTCGTGAACTTCTTGTAGGATTTGAATCAGGTGTTCAAGAAATATTAGATAGAATGAACAAAAATATTACTTTAGAACAATCACGTGAGTTTGTGAAGTTGGCTAAAGAAGCTAAATTACAAGTTCACGGATGTTTTGTAATAGGTTTACCTGGGGAAACAGAAGAAACTGCAAAACAAACTATTAAGTTTGCACTAAGTTTGGATATAGATACGATACAATTTTCTGGAGCAGTACCTTTCCCAGGAACAAAGTTTTTTTCGTTATGTGAACAAAATGGTTGGTTACTGACAAAAGATTGGAGTAAATGGTTATCTTCAGGAGAACAACAAAGTGTGGTTGAATATCCTTCTATTTCACAACAAAAAATAAATTATTATGTAGATTTAGGGTTAAAGAAATTTTATTTTCGTCCTTCGTATATGTTAAAATTTTTAGTGAAAACGACTAGTTGGTCTGATTTATATCGTAAACTTCGGGGAGCTAAAAATTTTATTTCATATTTATTAAGTAAGAAATATTAATTTGTAAAATGACAAATTTTCTTCCATTAGTTACGATAATCATCCCTGTAAAAAACAATGAAGCTACAATATCAAAATGTCTAACCTCAATATTTGAGTTAAATTATGAAAATTATGAAATAATATTAATTAATGATGGTTCTAGTGATGCTACAGGGAATATTCTTCATGAATTTAAAATTAAAAGTGTAGATTTAGATAAAATTAAAAATTTCAAAATTATAGAAACTTCTAATGTTGGCCCTTCAAAAGCAAGAAATATCGCAATTAAAGAATCTAAAGGCGAGTTTGTTGCTTTTACTGATGGGGATTGTATTGTTCACAAAGAGTGGATTAATGAACTTATTAAAGGATTTGTTTCACACATTATTGCAGGAGTTGGTGGAGATCAACAAAGTCCTCAAGATGATACTGAATTTGGTAAACTGGTTCATAGATTTATGAAATCTACAGGTTTTGTGATAGATTATGTAAAATCTTCTTCTAAAATAATTGAAGTAGAACATAACCCCACATGCAATGTTATGTATAGAAAAGAAATATTTTCCCGAGTTGGATATTTTTTAGAAGGTTTATGGCCGGGTGAAGATGTTGAACTTGATTACAGAATAAAAAAAGCTGGATATAAACTTTTGTTCAACCCCGGGGCAATAGTATATCATTACCGTCCTGATAATATAAAAAAATTTGTTAATATGATGGAAAGATATGGCAAAGTTCAATCTATTCTTGTAAAAAAATACGGGTTGTTCAGAAAAATACATTATGTTCCAATAATAACTTTATTTCTATTAAGTTGTATAATATTCTTTCTTTTTAAGCAAATATATCTTTCATTGTTGTTAATTCTTATTTTATTATTATCTCCTCTTATATATTTTGCAATAAAAACAAAAAATTGTGTTGATACATATAAATTTTACATGTTAGGAATGATAACATTATTTTTCTGGCATTACGGATTTTTTAAACAAATGGTTAAAAAAAGTTAGGTAATAAATATGAAAGTTTTACTTTTGTATCCGCCGAGAGAATATTATATTTTTGGTATAACACCGCATGTTTATATTGAAGCAGATGCTGGGAATTACCCGCCGATAGGAATGTTATATATTGCAAGTTATCTACAAAAGTATTCTGACACTGAAGTAATTGTTCTTGATGCATATACGGAAAAATTGTCTCATTCAGGAGTAAAAAATTTTGTTTCCCAAATTAAACCTGATATAGTAGGAATTTATTTTTCTACATATTATCTTTACGATAGTATTTTAGTTGCAAAAAATGTTAAAGAAGTTAACAAAGAGATTATAACAATTGCTGGTGGTCCTCATACAGTCTTTTATCCTAAAGAAACTATACAAATACCTGAAGTTGATTATGTAATGGTAGGCGAGGCAGAAAAAAGTTTTACTGAATTTGTGAATTATATAACTAAAAAAGATTTTAGGTCAATAGAAAATATTTCAAATGTAGTTACTAAAAACAATCCAGATAAAATACCAAACAGGGCAAGAATAGAAAATTTAGACGAATTACCCTTCCCGTCACGAGAATTGTTGAACTACAGAAAATATTGTTCTATCCTTGCAAAAAAAAATCCGATAACTGTTATGGTGACATCACGAGGTTGTCCTTATAAATGTTATTTTTGTTCCAATATAGAAAGTGGTCAAAAAGTTAGGTATAGGTCAGCAAAAAATGTTGTTGACGAAATACAATATGTAGTAGAAAAGTTTGGTATTTACGATTTTTTATTCTTTGATGAATTATTCACTTCTAATCGTCATAGAACTATGGCAATTTGTGATGAGATAATTCGTCGGGGGATAAAAGTGCGGTGGCATTGCCGTAGTCGTGCTGATGTGTTAGATGAAGAAATGGTGAAAAAGATGAAAAAAGCAGGATGCCGACTTATACAGTTCGGTATTGAGACTGGTAGCCAACGATTACAAAAAGTGATAAATAAAAACTTAAATTTGGAAAAAGTTAACCAAGTAGTGAAAATGGTTTATGATAATGGGATTTACACTTATGCAGATTTTATGTTCGGTTTACCGACGGAAACCGAGGAAGAAACAAAACAAACCTTAGAGTTTGCTAAATCGTTAAAATTAGATTATGTATCTTTTGGTATGTTCCATCCAATACCTGGTAGTGTATTTTATGACGAAGGTTTAAAAGAAGGAAGATTTACAGATTTTTGGTTAGAATACGTGAAAAATCCGCAGAGTGTTATTGAAGACCATTCCTGGACAAGAAAAGATAGAAAAAAATATCATGATTATATTGCAGAAGCATATAAAAAATTTTATTTACGGTTAAGTTATATAATACCACATTTTTTTAGGTTAGATTCTATACTACAGTATAAATGGCAGATTATTTCTGGGTTCAAAGTGTTCCCTAAATTAATTTTGAGACAGTTCAGATGAAAGTATTAATTGTCAACAGATATATGAGTATTTATGGTGGAGCTGAAATTGTAGTGAAAGAATTATCTACTAATTTAACACGGTTAGGTGTTGAAAATTTAGTTATCACTTTGAACATTTCACAAAAAGTTAAAGAAATATGTAGTGGAGTAAAATTTGTCCTACCACCAAAATATTTCCCGTACGCGTTTCGTAGTGTGAACTTAATTTCTGCTTTAGGGATTTTCAAAGAAATTTTTTGGTTAAGAAAGTTGGTAAAACAATACGCAGATAAGTTTGATATTATTAATGTACATAATTTTCCTGCAAATTGGGTAGTATATAATCTTAATAAACCTGTGGTATGGATGTGTAACGAACCTCCAGATCTTGTTAATAATCCGT
>CALJEJ010000062.1 GCA_938074745.1 uncultured Endomicrobiia bacterium | reverse complement strand
TGTTAACGACCAGCAGCCCGGTGATGATATATGGAGGAACGCACCCAAACCAGATGGCTATGCAGTTTATTTCCATGATTCTGGCTCCGGGTTAGATTCGGCACAATACATAATCCGTTCCGGACCATCGGAAATGGATAGCGTGTTAAAAGATTGGACTTACATATTCCAATCAACAAATGTAACATCTTATAACGTCAACTGGAATATAGATTTTGATGCTTGCAAATCTTCCTGGAACTATGTCTCGGTTCGTGTCTGGGATATTGCAGGTAGGACAACAACTGTCAACAATGTATTTTATGTAAAGAAAGACACAGAACCACCAATTGTTTCTTATAACGAATTTTCATCCGGTGGTGATGATACATGGCGTAACACAGCACGTGCCAGTGGGTACGATGTAGATTTTTACGATGGTCTTTCGTGGTTGTCAAAAGCAGAATATTGTGTAAAAAAATCTTCTGTAGTTGCTGACTTTAGTCCACCAAACATTATCATAGATTGGCAAAATATCGCAACCGGTATATCTTCACCAACTTATACAACAAACTGGTCAGTAGATTTTGCATCACTTGTAGAATACACAACGAACTTCGTCTTTGTGCGACTAACAGATATAGCCGGAAATATATCCACATATTACGCATTTTATATCCTAAAAGACACAACACCGCCTGAGTTCGTGAATTACGAAGCCGGTGGCGATTTGAATTGGAGAAATACACCACGAACTTACAATGTTGACCTGTTTGACAAAATCTCAGCCAATAGAACCGATAAACTTGACAAATTTGAATACTGTGTCTGGAGTTCAAGCAATCTAACCGGAACAAACTTAATCCCATGGACAACAGTAGCTATTAACATCGGCACAACTTATTACATTACCGATTGGGCAGTGAATTTTGACTTGTTACAAAACGGGACAAACTATGTCTCAGTCCGTGGTCAAGATCTCGCAGGTAATACTACAACATATATTGATGCGTTTAGAATACTTAAAGATGTCTTACCACCAACAATTTATGATAACCAACCCGGTGATACCGTCTGGCGAAATACGAATAGTGGATATTACGATGTAGATTTTGAAGATTTATTATCCGGTTGTTCGTATTTCCAAACAATTGTCTATACACAACCGAACATGACCGGAACACTGCTTGACGACTGGCGAACAGTTGTATCATCACAAGTTGCAAAATATACAGCCGATTGGCAATTAAAACCGGAAACTTTTAATAACATGCTTGAAGGTGTAAATTATGTATCGGTTAGATGTATTGATGCCGTCGGAAATACTTCGACTTATATTGATGTCTTCTACGTTAGAAAAGACACAACATCACCAAATATCGTTGATAACGAACCTGATGACGAAACCTGGTATAATAGTGGAAGGAATTATGATATAGATTTCTATGATTATTCATCCCTGCTTGACAAAGCTGAATATACAGTTTATTCAACTGGGTATCAGTCAGGGACACAACTTGTTGTATGGACACCTATATTCACAAACTTGAACTCGTCTTCTTACGAAACCAATTGGAGTATAGATTTTCCAGCATTACAGCAAGGATATAACTATGTAACAGTCCGAAGTTACGATTTTGCAGGAAACATAAGCACTGCAAATGTTTTCTATGTTAAAAAAGATACACAGGCACCTCTACAGATTACTGATCTAACTGCGCAGACAGGAAGTAACGAAGGTGAAATAAACTTAACTTGGACAGCACCCTATGACCCACAACCAGGCAGTGGGTTAAGCAGTTATATTGTAAAATTTGCAACTTTTGAAATCACAGAAACAAACTTTGATACTGACCCTAATGTAAGAACTTTTGTTCAGTCATGGACACCTCAGGCACCAGGAAGTACTGAATCAAAAGTTATAACAGGGCTATCACAATCAAGATGGTACTATGTTGCTATAAAATCACGAGATTCTGCAGGTAATATTTCAGTTCTTAAAATTTCAAATTATGCAAAAGCAAAAGAAGATACTGTTGCTCCTTATGCTATAACGACATTGAATGCACAACCTGGTGATTATGTTGGTCAGATAAAACTCACCTGGCTTGCACCGGGTGATAACGGACTTGTCGGTAATTTGTCCGGAACTTATATTGAAGGTGACAGTTATTCCGGATATTACAAAATAAGATACTGGCAGAAAGAAACAGCACCGACAGGTTGGAGTGATACAGTTGGTTACATTGGCGAAGTTGACGGACCTATACCTTTAGAAGTTGGACAATTACAAGAATATATCTTCAACGGGTTAACACAAAATGCTACTTACTGGTTTATGGTAAGAACTTGGGACAAGGCAGGGAATTTTTCAACTTCAAACTCTTCCGCTTCAATCCCAGCACCGCCAGGTGCTGCTTGTGGAAATATTCTCTGGGGTGCAGGAACTTCAAATATACCAAAAACATCTCGTTGGGAACCTCCAGACTGGTCCGCTGCACAAAACCTGCCACCGGTTTTCCCTCTCCCACCAGGGCACAGAATTGAGTTTGTTAGATCTGTTGCGTGTCCAGTGTTACGCAATGAAAAACTTGTTTTGTTAAAAACTGGCGATGGTGATACAACTCCTGAACTATTAGGAAACGTACATTTACAACGCTACAATGGAACAACCTGGGAATATATAGGACAATTAAATACAACACAATACAATATGATAGATGCAGTCCGTAATTGTGATTTAGCATATGAACAAAATTCAGGACGGTGTTTAGTTGTTTATTACAACGGCACTGCAGGACAGGTTCAATACCGTGTATGGTCATCAACTGCTGCTGGATGGGTTTCAGGTCCGTCTAACCTAACCTTAAGTGGCACTTCAGGTGCAGTATACTGGGTACGGCTTGAGCCAAGACCTAATTCCAACCAGATAATGCTTGCAACACTTGACGCTAACAGGTATATCTTCTGTGCACTCTGGGATGGTGATACGAACCAGTTTTTATCAATTTCAACCTATGTTCCTACACTCAACGCAGCAATCGCAACACGAGAATGTTTTGATTTAGCCTGGGAGAGACAAAATCAACGATGTATGGTTTTCTGGGGTGAAGGAACTACTACAATGTATTCTTTATGGTCTTCTACAGCATCTAGGTGGGTTGTATCTCGTGCTGCAGGTCCTAATATTGCAGCAACTTTACAGTGGGTAAGACTTTCTTCTGACCCGAGAATGAATTCAAACTATATAGCAATGACTACAATTGACAGTGCTGTTGACTGGAATGTATGTATCTGGAACGGCACTTCTTGGGGAACACTTCCTACTGAAGATGATACAATGGAAACAGCTGCTGCAAGATGTACTGATGTTGCCTGGGAGAAAGATTCTGGAAGATGCATAATAGTTGCAGGTGATTTAAATGCAAGAGAAATATCTTTTATTGCATGGTCAGAAACACTCGGCTGGCATAACCCTATAACAGGTACTGCAGCGACACCGTTAACAGCACCTAAAACACCTACGGGAACTTTGGGACTTTTAGGTGATATAAACTGGCTTGGTCTTGTCTCTGACCCGAACCAGAACAAAATGATTTGTTATATAATTGACCAGGCAGCGGATTTAACTACTATAAACTGGACTGGGTCAAACTGGACTGGTAAAAAAATTCATGAGACAGATGTTTCAATTATATCCGCAGAATGCGCAAGTTTGGTGTTGGATAAACATGACATTATTCCACCGAGTTATGTTGATAACCAAACTGGTGATGATATATGGCGAAGTTCCAATACCGGAAGTTATAATATAACTTTCCAAGACAGTGGCGGTTCTTATTTAAGTAAGTTTCAAATAAAAGCAACTACTGGCCCTGCTTTAACTTCTTTGACAATCTTAGACTGGACTGATAACCTTATCTTCCCTGCAAATACAAATTCTTATTCTACTTTATGGACATTGAATGATACAGTTTGGAACGAATTAAAAGAAGGAATAAATTATATTCATCTAAAAATCTTTGATGGTGCAGGGAATACTACTGTTGCTGAAAATGTGTTTTATGTGAAAAAGGACACAACACCGCCAAGCACACCTTTGCTGGTTTCACCAAAAAATAATTCAGCAACTAATTATCTAACAATCACCTACGACTGGGACGATTCGGTAGATACTACATCAGGGATTGATCTTTATCAACTTGTAATCTCTACAGATATTAACTTCGCAACTTCTGTAACTACTGTGACTTCTGTAACTTCTGAAACTTCATTACTACGGTTTGAAGGTATACATTATTGGCGTGTCAGAGCAAAAGATATCGCTGGCAACTGGTCCAGTTGGAGCGATACTTACTCAGTTATAATTGACACAACACTGCCTAAAATTGTGAACAATGTCGTTGGTGATTACACTTGGCGTTCTTCAAGCGGGACAACTTATAATGTTGACTTCTATGATGAACTTTCAAAACTGGCAACATGTTATTACCGTGTATGGTCATCAACAGGACAAACAGGTACACTCTTGATTAACTGGACACCAATAAATACACTTTTAATAAATGCTACATATTACGAAACTGATTGGTCAATTTCTGCATCTTCCTGGGTACTCCTACAAAACGGAACAAACTATGTCACTGTACGTGCCGATGATTTAGCAGGTAATACTTCAATTTTGGTTGATGCGTTCTTTATAAGAAAAGACGTAATTCCTCCACCTGCACCTACTTTATCCTCACCACAAGATACTACAGCACTAAACACAACAAATGTAACATTTGTATGGAATCCAGTAACGGATGCACATTCGGGAACACAAGGATATGAGTTTTATATATCAACCGAACAATATTTTACTGTATTCATATCATCGTCATTTACCACCACAACGAGTTATACTACAATATTGTCGGAAGGAACATATTGGTGGAGAACACGTGCTAAGGATTACGCAGGTAATTATTCGTTATGGTCAACAACTTGGTCTATAATCATTGACACAACACCAGTTTCCACGCCAGTATTAATATCTCCATCAGCAGGAACTTATACAAATCTACAAACCCCAACATTTGATTGGTCAGATGTATTAGATGCAGTAAGTTATGAGATATATATCTCAACAGACCAATATTTCGGTGTTATAAACTATAGTGCTTCACCTACTACTTCAACCTATACACCTCCTGCTATGCCATCCGGAGTTTATTACTGGAAAGTGCGTGCAAAAGATTCAGCTAACAATTTCTCGGTATGGAGTTCAACCTGGGATATAACTATTGATACAATCACTCCAAGAATAACAAACAACATAATTGGCGGATTGGTTAACTGGTATAATTCCGATCCGGGAAGTGTGATTGATATTGATTTCTTTGACGATATTGCCGGTGGATATCTAACTGTAGGAAAAATTGATAGAATACAATACAAAGTCCATACATTACCAAACGAAGGCGGGAACATATTAATTGGCTGGAGTGATAAAGTATCCGGTTACGGCGGGGTGTCTTATACAAGCAACTGGGCATTAAATTTTGGCCACTGGGAATTGTTACAAAATGGAACAAATTATTTCAGTGTAAGAGTTATAGATTTAGCAGGGAACACTTCAACTTATATTGATGCATTTAAAATCCTAAAAGATGTAATCCCGCCAACAGTTAACGATTTACAAGATGGTGATTACACATGGCGTAATTCAAGTGGTACAACTTATAATGTCCAATTCAATGACACAGGCGGGTCAAATTTATCCAAATTCCAAATCCGTATAACCACATCACCAGTTGTGGAAGAAAATTCAAATGAAGGCGTGATAATACCGTGGACTGACCATATCACAAATATTAATGCACCATCATATACAACACCATGGGCATTAACCGCTTCACAGTTTAATACTTTATGGGAAGGGACAACAAACTATGTCTCGGTTCGTGTGTATGATTTAGCAGGTAATGTCTCAACATATATTGATGTATTTTTCGTTTTGAAGGATACAACACCACCGAGGTGTGTTAATAACGAAACCTTTGACCGTGGCTGGTTCACATCAAACCCCGGAACAATCTGGGATATAGATTTCTATGACGACCCCGTGCCGGATAGAATTCCCGGGTGCTCAAAATTGAACAACTTATTCTATCGTGCGAAATCTTCAACAGGCGGTGTTATAATTGACTGGACAACAATTGCTACCTCGGTTAATACAACATACTACATCACAAACTTTGCCATAGATTTTGCTAAGTTATATGATGGAATAAACTACATAGATGTTCGTGCTGTGGATTTTGCAGGTAATACCACGACATTCATAAATGCTTTCTTCGTTAAAAAAGATACAACCTCGCCAAGAATTGAAGTTGCGTTTGATACGACAACAGTCACTTGGATAAACACTTCACAAACTTATGATGTGAATTTCTATAAACAAGGTGCTACAAATTTGGACACTATTCAATATTGTGTTTATTCCGGTCCGGGATTCACAGGGACAAACTTAATCCCGTGGACTAATATTGGTATACCACCATTGAATGTCGCAGAATATACAACGGACTGGTCAGTCAACTTTCCTGCATTACAGAACGGCGGAACTAATTATGTTAGTGTGCGCGTATGGAATATCGCAGGTACTACAACAACATTGGTTGATACATTCAGAATATTCAAAGATGTATCTTTACCATCAATAGTTGACAATGTTCCAGGTGATGACACAATCTGGCGGTCATCAAATGTTGCAACTTATGATGTAGATTTCTTTGACACCCCATCCGATGGCTCAAAGTTGTATAAGTTCCAATTAAAAATAACATCAGGTCCTAACCAAACCGGTTTAATATATCAAGACTGGACCGATGAAAAGTTAAACCTTGGCACTACTTTCTACACTGTGAATTGGTCAATAAGTTATCAAACATTCCAAAATATGCGTGAGGGATATAACTATGTTTCAGCAAGAGTGTTTGATTATGCTGGTAATGTTTATGAGCTTTCCGATATCTTCTTCGTATTAAAGGACACGACACCGCCAACAATTGATGACCAGCAGGAAGGTGATAATGTATGGCGTAGCGCCAATACAGGTGTTTATAACGTTAATTTTTCTGATACGGGTGGGTCAAAATTGTCACGGTTTGAAATAACTGCGTCAACTTCTCCGTCTCTCTTTACGGATGGTGTGGGTGAACTTATCCCCTGGACCATAGTTCAATCATCAATAAATTCCGATTCATTCACTACTAATTGGTCTATACCATCTTCAGTCTGGGATGCATTACAATCCTGGACTACGAATTATATCTTCGTTCGTGTGTTTGACAATTCTGTCCCTGCAAATTCGTCCACAAGTATAAATTCTGTATTTTATGTCTTAAAAGATACTGTTCCACCAATAATAATTGATAACGAAACTGTTGACCGTGGCTGGATGAAAAACAATCCCGGAGCAATCTGGGATATAGATTTTGAAGAACAAATACAACAACATTGTTCAAAACTTCACACTGCACAATGGACATCTTTCACAGGACCTAACCAGACAGGAACACAAGTTGTTGGTTGGATAAACATATTCTCTAATTTAGGAACAATATATTACAATACAAACTGGGATATCGGTGAAACAACATTTACATTACTTTCAAGTGGCACAAATTATATCTCAGTTCGTGTTTGGGATATTGCAGGTTCAACTACAACATTAATAGATGCTTTCATTGTGAAAAAAGATACTTATGGTCCAACTATTATTGATAATCAACCTGACTCAAATTGGCTCAATAGCGACCCTGGCGCTGTCTGGGATGTGGATTTTAAAGATGACCTCTCAAAACTTGCTTCAGCATACTACATTATTTATTCCGGACCACAACTATCAGGTACTCAATTAACTAATTGGACAACGATTTTTGCTGGTATAAACCAAACCTTATATGATACAAACTGGCCACTTGCAGCAGGTCATTGGGAACTTTTACCTGAAGGAACTTCTTACATAACAGTCCGCTGTTATGACAACTTGCTCAATTTGACAACAGGTTACGATATCTTTTGTATCCGTAAAGATACAACACCACCATATTGTGTTGATAACCAAGAGAACATTTATGCAACCTCGCAGTCAGAACTTAACAATATAGATGTTGATTTTTACGATACTGGCGGTTCAAAACTTTATTCTATACAATACCGTGTTGCACCGTCACCAGGGAATCCTTCAGAATATATCATTGACTGGACAAATATCGTTCCACCACCAGTTGGGACAACTTATTATATTACTCCGTGGTCAATACCATTTGTATCATTACCCAACCAAGCAACTTCTTATGTTTCAGTTCGTGCACAAGATTTCGCAAATAATACAACGACTTTCGTTGATGCATTTTCAATTTATAAAGAAGCCGTAGGACCGTCAATTATTGATAACCAACCTGGGGACGATACCTGGAGAAATACACTTACAGGAGTTTATTTCAATATAGATTTCCAGTCAAACTCAGGCCAAAATTTGGACAGGTTTGAAATAAAAGTTACAACTACTTCTGATGGAACAGGAACTGAATACACAACGTGGTCTGTAATCGTGTCAAACATAAATTCTATTTCTTACACTCTTGACTGGCAGATACAACCTGATTCTTATTTCTTTGATAACTGGCCACAGGGGAAAAACTATGTCCATGTACGAGTTTTTGATTTAGTACCGACTTCGGCAACACTTTATAACGCATTTTATGTACTAAAAGATACGGAACCTCCTTTAATTGTTGACCTTCAGGAAGGTGATACTACATGGCAGAGAACTTCTGGTAAAACATATAATGTTGATTTCCAGGATTACGGTATCGGTGTTTCAACTATATGGTATAAAGTATCATCCGACCTTGAAGGAACGGCTACATTGCTCGACTGGACAACAATTTATGCAGGGATACCTGTTTCATCTTATACAGATGACTGGTCTGTTGATTTTGAAAGACTTCAGGAATGGGCAACAAATTATATTACAGTAAAATGTTTTGATGGGCTCGGATATTCTTCTACCTCAGTATCAGTATTTTATATCTTAAAAGATACAACTCCGCCAACAATACCTTCACTTGATTCACCACAAGATAACGCTTTATTGAACACAAAATTAGTGAATTTTCAGTGGTTTAGTTCAACAGATAAACGTTCAGGAGTTGAAGATTATACATTACAAATTTCTACACTTGCTGATTTTTCTGTAGTTTACTATTCTTCAATCACTCAATCACTTAATCACTCAATCACTTGTTTAGAGGGAACAAACTGGTGGCGAGTTAGAGCAAAAGATTTTGCAGGAAATTATTCTTTATGGTCTTCAACAAGAACTTTCCTTATAGACACTTCCTCGCCAATAGTTGTAGATAATCAGCTGGGATATGATTTATGGCTATCTTCAGACCCTGGCGCAATCTGGGATATTGATTTTAAAGATTTAGGTTCAGGACTTACAACTATAGAATACAGAATCTGTTCTTTACCAGGCAATTCTGACGAAAATGTTTTAATCAACTGGACAACAATTTATGCAGGTAGCCCAATCTCAAGTTATACTACAAACTGGTCTATTGCTTTTGGTCATTGGGAACTTATACCACAAGGAACTTCATATGTCTCTGTTAGATGTTTTGACAGAGTTGGGTTATCAACAACAGTCCCTGATGTGTTCTATATAAGAAAAGATACATCACCACCAACAATCTCGGGAACGGATTCAACAGGTACAACAGATACAACATGGCGTAATTCTTCAAAATTGTATGATTTGAATTTCCATGACCCACATTCTTTACTCAAAGACGCATGGTACTGTGTCTCAACTAATACATTTGCTACACCACCATTAGTTATTGATTGGACACCGATATTTACCAACATTAACCAGCCAGATTATTTAACCGACTGGGCACCGAGTTTCGCATTGCTTATTGAAGGTGTAACGAATTATGTATCCGTCCGTGTACGGGACAATTTATTACAAATGGCAACATACTACGACAGGTTCTTTATATTAAAAGACATCACCAAACCAACAATAACAAACAACCTACCAGCAGGGTTTGACTCGACCTGGCGTAATACCGATCCCGGAGCTATTTACGATATTGATTTTCGTGATCTCGGCGGTTCGAGATTAAATAAGTTCCAGACCAAAGCAATGCGCGGTGAGTTATTAAGTGGAGCAACGGTATGGGATTGGACCGATAATATATTAAACATCAACTCAACCTACTACATAACAAACTGGTCAATTGATTTCGCCAGTTTATGGGAAGGCAAGAATTATATATCTGTAAAAGTCTTAGACAATGCAACAAACTCCGAAATACTTGTAGATGCCTTCTTCGTTTTAAAAGATACAACACCACCAACTATCACGAAAAATACATGGGATGAAAATGCATGGTATTATAACCCGCCAATTGTTGATGTCGATTTCAATGATGCCATCTCGGGTTGTGGAGTGAAGGGGTTTGATATCCAAGTATCAACCTTGGAAACAGGTTCACCAATTTTAATTCCTTGGACAACCGTTTTAACTACCAATACATATTCCTACACCGAAAACTGGCAGATACCACAATCCGTGTTTGATTCCATGCTCTCCGGAACTACTAACTATTGCTGGCTAAGGGTTTATGATTTCGCTACTAATACGACCACATCTGCAGGTTATGTCTTCATAGTTAAAAAAGATACAGCTGGTGTAGGAATTGTTGATAACGAACCTCCGGGTGAGGATTTAATCTGGCGTTCTACACCTACAGAAAGAGCATATGATGTGGATTTTTATTCATTTGGTATGACACCACTACAAGCTGTAGAATACACAGCATACAGTGGACCCAATATGACCGGTTCACAAGCATTCCCCTGGACTACAATACCAGGATTTATTCCGGGAACAACTTATTACGAAACCAACTGGTACATCGGCGCAACCGAATTTGAACAAATGTTTGACGGAACAACTAATTACATATCCGTAAGATGCTGGAATATGGCGGGAGCAACCAGGACATTAGTTGATGTATTCTGGGTGAAAAAGGACACAACACCACCTGAAATACCCACGTTGGTTTCTCCATTAAACGGTTCAGCAACTAACCAATTAAATGTTAACTTCAGCTGGAGTAAAGCAACTGATTTAGCTTCGGGAACAACAGTTTATCAGTTAATAGTTTCAACGGATCCGAATTTCGGTGTGGTGAGTTATTCAACTATAACTCCATTAACTTCGGTTGTATCTACTTCATTAGCGGAATCAACATATTACTGGAAAATACGTGCTAAGGATTTAGCCAACAATTATTCCGATTGGTCAATCACCTGGGCAGTACAAGTGGATACCACACCACCACAGACACCAAGCTTGACTTCGCCACTAAACGAATTAACTACAAATTACACCAATCAAATTTTCAATTGGACATCGGTCACGGATTTAGGTCCTGCTGGATTATCACACTATAGATTTGAAATCTCAACGGTGAGCAATTTCGCAACATTATGGTATTCATCGTCGGTTCCCACTACTTCACTAACTTATTCACTTACAAACTCACTAACTTACTACTGGCGTGTGATAGCAATTGACAGAGCAGCAAATTCAAGCTATTCCGGAAGTTTCGTTTTAGTGATAGATACAATCACTCCGCCAATCCCATCACAGGTTAAGCCAACTGACGGGTTAACTACAAACTACAATCTAATTAACTTCGAATGGAGTGGACAGGATTTAGGTCCAGCAGGAGTAAAAGAATACGAGTTACAAATTTCAACCACAGAAACATTTACATCTGTTTATTACTCAACAATAACAAAATTGGCAACATATGCGACATATTTCGTTGAAAATGTCTACTGGTGGCGAGTTAGAACATATGACCGTGCAGGCAATTATTCATCATGGTTTTCAACAAGACAGTTCATTGTAGATATTTCGTCACCACAACAAACTTCAAACTTATCGCCTGCTAATGATACACGAACGAATTCAACAACTATCACATTCAGTTGGACTTCCGTTTCCGATATCGGTCCTGCGGGGTTAAAAGAGTATATACTTGAACTTTCAACAGATACAGTTTTCACAGTCATAAACTATTCTTCCGTAACACAATTGACATCAGCAACATTAACGGTTTCCGAAAACCGTTACTGGTGGAGAGTGAAAACACTTGACCGCGCAGGAAATTATAGTGTATCAGGTTCATCGGAAATCACAGTGGATATAACACCACCTTATGTCGTTGATAACCAGCCAGGTGATGAAATTTGGCGTTCAGTCGGAACAACGGTTTATGATATAGATTTCTTTGACACACCATCGGTTAACGGTTCAGGATTAGATTATGCACAATACATCGTCTATTCTTCAACCAACCCCGATGGTACAGCTGCAGGTGTTGCCTTAACTCAATGGCAAACCATTTTCAACTGGTCATTACCCACAAGAACAACTTATTATATTGATAATTGGGATTTATCACCGGTTTTCGAGCAACTCCAGCAAGGTTATAACTTCGTGTTCGTTCGTGCATATGATATGGCAGGTAACACAACTAATTACGCAACTTATGTCTTCCATGTCAAAAAAGATACAGCAGCACCAAATATCATAAACAACGAACCCACAATACCTCCATGGGACAATTCCGCAAGATATCACGATGTTGATTTCACTGACCCAGGAATTGGTGTAAAAATTGCATCTTATACGGTTTACAGTCAACCTGGGCTTGCAGGAATACAACTAATTCCGTGGACAACAATCTTCTGGCTTGCTACACCACAAAATACATACGATACAAATTGGCAAATCAATTTTGAACTACTACAGCCCGGAACGAATTATGTCTCAATATGGTGTAGCGATGGTTTGAATAATACAGTAACACAAATAGATGTATTCCGCGTTCTAAAAGATACAATACCACCAAATAATATCACCGATTTAACCTCAACACAGGGTTCAACAGGTGGTTCAATACAATTGAACTGGACTGCGCCATATGATGATACAATCGCGGATCCACTAAATATCAGATGTAAAGCATATTTGGTAAAATACAAAACATTGGAATTCACCAGTAAATTGGATTTCTTATCAGCCGGAACAACATTCTATATCTCACCACCACAACATCCTTCTACACCAGAAACAGCAATAGTCACAGGACTCGTTGAAGGAACAACTTATTGGATTGGTATATTACCACAGGATAAGGCAAACAACTATTCTGTTTTACTATCCACAACTTCAACTTGGGCAACAAGGGTGCCTCCGGCAAGAATTACAACTTTATCCGGCTCTTCACCGGAAACTTTGAACCCTGGCGAGTTAATACTTTCCTGGATTGCTGTCGGTGATGATGAATACATAGGTCAAGCCAGTGGTTATGTTGTTAAATATGCAACATATCCGTTTGGTGAAAATGAATGGGATTCAGTATCGGAATATACTCAATCCTGGATACCTGCACCTGCAGGAACTGTTGAAGAAAAAATTCTTTCAATGCCTGAACCCGGTGCAACATATTATTTTGCTATAAAAGTTTACGATGACGCATCACCAGGTGCCAATTATTCAGTGATTTCAAACACAGTATCAGTTCAGGCACGACCTCGTGGTCCTGCAGACGGAATTTTATGTTATGCAGAAGGAACACTCGCATATCCGAAATATTACAAAACAACTTCAGCAGGTGCTAGCTGGACAGGTCCTTCAAATGCTAACAATACTGCATCAACAATTTATTGGTCAGTACTAAGAGCATGCAATGTTTTAAGAAATGAAAAACTACTTGCAACAATATCTTCAAATGGTGGAATTTACATTCAACGTTTTGATGGTATATCTGGAACTTGGTCAATACCTGAACTTTTAACAACGATAGCATCCGCAGATGCCGTATATAGATGTGTAGATATCGCTTATGAACAAAACTCAGGTAGGGCAATTGTAGTATTCAGCAGCGGTAGTTTAACAGGACAAGTTTGGTATAGAATCTGGTCATCAACAGCAGCATCGTGGGTTACACCAGCAACACAACTTAACATCGGTGGTACGGGATTCGTAAGATGGGTTCGTTTAGAACCTCGACCGGGAACTGATGAAATAATGCTCGTCACACTTGATTCCAACAGAGTTATGTATGCTTATAGATGGAACGGTTCTTCCTGGGTTAACAATCGGCAGCTCACACTTTCAGCATATACTGGTGTGTATCAATGTTTTGACCTAGCTTGGGAGAACACTCGCGGAAATTGTTTGATACTCTGGGGTGAAGGGACATCAACAAGATACGCAATGTGGTCATCAACGGCAAGTTTATGGAGTGTAGTTGGTGCAGCAGGGCCTAATATAGCTGCAACAACAGGTGCTTACTGGATAAAACTGTCTGCTGATAGGTTAAGTGGGTCAAACAGAATAGCCATGGCATCTCTTGATGGTGATTCCGACTGGAATGTATCAATCTGGGATGGAACTTCGTGGGCAGCACCGACTGAACTCTCAGCAACCATGGATGCACCAACACCACGGCTTATTGATATCGCCTGGGAAAAAGATACAGGTAGATGTCTCGCAGTCGGCGTATTATCCGCAGCACCAGCACAGTATGTATCATATTCAATCTGGTCTGCAGGTTCATGGTCAGCAGTGACAACATATTCAGGATATAATCTCGGTAATTCAGTTGACCTGCGATGGTTACAACTTGTCCCTGACCCAAATTCAAACAAAATGGTACTTTTGGGTTCAAATGCAAATGCTGCAGGTTCCGTCAATTTAAGAACAATAAACTGGACAGGTGCAGGTTGGGCAGGTGGAACAGCATTGACTGCATTAGGTTCTAACCCGAACTACGAGTTCTTTATGCTCGCACTTGATAAACACGACGTAATACCACCAACTTATTCTAACAACCAACCCGGGGATGACACCTGGCGGTCAACTAACAACGGGATTTATAATGTAGATTTCTTTGACACAGGAGGGTCAAAACTATCAAAAGTTCAAACACAACTTGCAACAGGTTCTGGTGGTACAGGTGTTTATAGAACCTGGGCTGACGAAATTACAGGGTTAAATACAGATTCTTACACAACTGACTGGTCTTTAACTTCAACCACATGGGAACAACTCGTCTCAGGTAGAACTTATATCTCACTTAAAATTTTTGATGGTGTAGGGAACAATGTTACACTTACTGACGCGTTCTATGTTCAAAAAGATACACAACCGCCTGTGATCACAAATAATATCACTGGCGGGTTAACAACATGGTATAATACAGATCCAGGTGCAATAATTGACATAGATTTTTCTGACCAACAAGGACTTTCTTTACTTTCAACTGCACAGTATATAATCAATACACAACCAAACCAAACAGGACAAACACTCGCCACAGGTAATATATTTACTTACACACCTAATCGGTTAAATTACACTGCAAACTGGGCACTTAATACAGGCCATTGGGAATTTTTACAAACAGCAACAAATTATGTAACAGTTAAATGTTATGATGTTGCTGGGAACACTACAACTTTAGTTGATGCTTTCAAGATATTAAAAGATACAGTTCCACCACAAGCAATTACAAACCTTACTGCACTTGCAGGTCCTGTTTACGGCAGCGTGAACTTGCAATGGACTGCACCACAAGATTTTGGCAGCGGTGTTGAACTTTATGTGATAAAATTTGCTACATATCCTATACTTACATTATCTGATTTTCTGAATGCAACAACTTTACAAATCACTGTTACACCACAACCACCAGGAACAATACAAACAGTCACTGTTACTGGACTAAATGTTGACACTACATACTATTTCTGTATAAGAACAAGAGACAAAGTTTTATCTCCGCCAAACCCGAATTTCAACTGGTCTGAATTGTCAAACACTGTTGGTGTTCTTCCACAGAAAGGGAATATATGGATAAACGAAATTTATTGCTATGGCAGTCAAGGAAACGACTGGATTGAACTTTATAACAATTTATCTGCGGAAATAAATCTCAACGGTTGGCAGTTGAAATATAACGGTACTGTTGTATGGACAGGTTCTTCAACACAGTCAATTTTACCTTCAAGTTGTGTTGTAATTTCAAACTTGAATTTAGACAATACAGTTTCAGGCGAACTTCTGCTACTGGATAACAACGGTTTACAAGTAAACAAAGTTGTCTATCCTGCACATTATCAAGATGTATCATATTCACGAATAACCGACGGAAATGCTCAATATTTTGAATTTGACCCATCACCTACTAAAGGACTTAAAAACAATACCACAGAGTATGCACAGATAAAAATTAACGAAGTACATTATTCGTCTAACGAACAGTTTATTGAACTGTTTAACACATCATATGTTTCCACAATAACATTCAGCGGGTATCTAAGAAATACAAATAACAAACTTTTTAAGTTTACAAGAAAAATTTATCCAAGAAGTTTTGCAATAGTAGACTTTTCTTCAATTGACAACGATGGGTTCAGGTTCTATGATATATTCGGTACAAACGGGCTTAATACAACAAGCGATTTCGTGGTTTTAGAAACCACATCTGGTAGAGTAATAGATAGAATAACATATCAACTTTCTACAAATTATGTCTACCGTAACGAACAAGCACAACTTGTATCTTATACTGATGCACAACAAGGTGGTGTTGCTGCAACGAATTCGTTAAGTCGTACTCCTGACGGTGGAGATACGGATAAAGATAATTTAGATTTCGTTGTAAAAGAAAAATCTTATGGTATGCGTAATATACAGCCAAGTTTAGGTTCTAACACAGTGTATTATCCACAAAATAATACAGTTTTACCAAGAAGGTTTAAGTTTGAAGTTCAACTTTCAACAAATTATTCTTCAGGGTATAACAATACATTATGGTTTATACGTACAGGTGGTGAACCTGATAACTATTCTCCACACCAGTTCAGGTTGGCAGATTTTGGAATAGACATTTCCTCTGCTTTAGTTACACAAACTACAATACATATTGGTGTAGAACTTTCAGATGTTGACGGATACAGTTTAAGCAGTGGTACTGTTTATAAAATTGTGTTAAATACTGAACAAGAAGAAAAACTGGCAGCACAAATTGTTATCTCGTCGGTAACTTACGACGCTGCTTTGCATAGTATTGAAGTTTCATCGTATACTTATACATATGCGAATGAAAACAAATATTTCCCGTTATTAAAAGTTACATTGAAAAACAACTCGTCTTCAGGGTCAAACAATATCGCACTTAACAAAGTTTATATAAAATTTACTGACAGTAACGGTACACCGTTGACAACAGAACAACTTAAAAATTTAGTTTCAGAAATATCAATTGTCCGAGATGAAAATAACGATAACAAATACTATTATAACATAGATAACAAATTTTACTTAACACAAATCTATAGTTCAGAATTTAACCTTGACAGCAACGGTGGACAAGAAGTTTATACACAAACAAGTTCTGAAATTTTGCCACAACAAGCTACTACATATTTTGTTATAGTAAAAATTTCTTCTTATGCTACAGAAGTTTCACCAAACAGTTTCAAAGTACAACTTATAGAAGGAAAAGATACACGATGGGTTGAAACAAATTCTTCAGTTGAACAACCATATGTTATAGGTGATACTGTTGAAACTTCTACTTTTACAATTGTCCGTCCAAAGAGTGCACCGTCGGGTACTTCATGGCCTTATAATATTGGTAAAGAAACAAAGATTAACCAGATACAACAATTCTGGGACGGAAGTGTCATTGTCTGTCGTGAGGATAATGTAATAATGAAACTTAATTCTTCAGGTGTTCTACAAAGTTCGTTTACAGCAAACGGGTCCGTAATATCGTCAATTTTTAGCGATTATTGGACTGGAGAAACTGGATATTTGTATTTTGGAACAAAGAACGGAACTATATACAAAAATTTGTTGTCTGATTTAACACAAAATGTGTGGTCACGGAATTTGTCATCAGAAATTACAAGCGAAGTTGTTGCATATTATTACGAACCACCTGCAAAAATTTATGCTGGTACAATAGACGGGTATGTTTACAAAATAAGTACTGCTACAGGCGGAGATTTATGGTCGCCTGTACCACAGGTTTCCGGTAGTATAATAAAACAGCCAGCAATTGATGAAGGGTTTAACACAGGCGAAGCGTCACTTTGGTGGGGTACTGGCAACGGGTATATCTACAGGTTGAACATTCAAGATGGAAGTATTTTAACTTCTACGAATATAGCTGCTGCAGTTACTACACGGATAGAATATGATGCAGGATTTTATAATAATGCATTAAATACATTAAATATCTACTGGGGTACGGAAAACGGAACTTTGTATTGCCGATACGGGTTGAATTTAAGCAGTATACCAGCAAACTGGTCTGATGTAAATATTGGCAGTGGAATAAATAATTTAGTATTAACTTTGGAAAACGGAAATAAATATTTATATCTAAGTTGTGACAATGGTGTTCATAAAATAAATGCTCAGACGGGAAGTGTTGTATGGTCATATATAACAAACTCAGCAGTAAAATCTTCTGTATATGTGTGGAACGAACCTTATATATATTTTGGCACAGAAGAAGGAGTTGTGTATTGTATCCACAGAGATACAAAACAGATAAAATCAGGTTATCCTGTATTAACTGGTGGGAAGATAAACGCTAATTTACAGTATAATTTTACAAATGGTAGGTTAATAATTGGCAGTGACGACGGTAAAATTGAGGTATTACAGGAATAGTTATATATGAACTTACATACAAAAAGAGGTTTTTTAATTATGTGGTATAAAATATGGAAAAAAATTTTTATATTTTGTTGGTTGTTAACCACATTTTTTGTCAACCTTTATTGTGCATCATATCCTATGTTTAGGATGGACAGTGTTCGTAGTGGGAAAATTTACGAAATTTTTGTACCTAAACCTCAACCTCAAGGATGGTCGTTTGAATTACAAGGTGAAATAATAGGTTCTCCAGTAGTAAAAAATGGTATAGTATACTTTGGTTCACGGGACGGTTCTGTATGGGCTTTAGACGGGTTCTCAGGAGAAGTTGTATGGCAGTATTCTACTTCTGGTTGGGTAGATTCTACTCCGTGTTTGTACGGAGAATATTTGTATATTTTGTCTCGTGACGGAAAGTTATACTGTTTCAAACAACTTTATGGTTCTGAAGAAGACATTGTCCCTGTATGGACATTTGATACACAAAGTAAATCTTGTTCTTCACCAATTGTGGTAGACACTACAACTTTTCAAGGAAGTTCACCTAAAGTAATATTTGTTTCAGGGCCAAGGATTGACGGTGTCCCTGAAGGGTTCTTGTATATAGTTGATGCAATAAACGGAACTTTAGTAACCAAACTTGCTTTGTCTATGTTTGGTCAATCATCACCTTCTGTAGATGATGGAAAAGTATATTTTACAACTAACGACGGAACAGTGTATTGTTACAAAATTTCTACTAACGAAATTCTTTGGAAAATAAAAATGTTAAGTTGTTTAAACTTCACTACTGCGATTGTGAAAGATAATATCTTATATTATTATTCAGGCGATATGGATGGGAAAGTTTATGCTGTGAACACAAACAATGGTACAATTGTATGGGTTTCTCCACGGTTAAGTAATGTTGCAACAGATAATACATCAATAGCATTGTCTGAAGACAAAATTTTTGTAAACATTTATCCAACACAAGTATGGGAAACAGTGCCAAACAGCGGAATTTTTTATTCCAGCCAAAGTGTTGTGTGTATTAACAAAACAAACGGGAATATAATATGGAAAAAAGATTTCTTAGTAACAAAACCGCCAAAATTTTCTTACGGGATAACTTCTCCACCAACAGTAACAAACAATGTGGTATGTTTCGGAACTTACAACGGCGAACTTTATGTTTTAACAATCTCCACAGGTGGGATAGTTGCAAAATATGAGTTCAGCTCTCCTATAGTATGTTCTCCTGCGGTATCTAACGGCTGGGTTTATTTTGCTACTGTAGACAACAAATTTTATGGTATTAAAGCAGAAAAAAGTTTAGCAATAAAAAATCCTGATGTTACTGAGATTGTTATAAACCAGACACCAATTGTGGTAACTTCAGAAGGGTTTGATAACGAAATGTATGAGGTCCAATATAGTAGCGATACTACAAAATGGATAACAATTTCTTCAGGGACATTGTCTTCAGGAACAACTACGGTAACTATATGGAACACAGGACACCTTTATGACGGTAAATATTACCTAAAATTTGTGTTACCACAGAATAATACAAATTTTGCAATGAACAAGCTCGTGATAGACAATTCGCCGTTCCCTCCCACGAATATTACAGCAATGTATTATGCCAACTTAAAAACTTTATTATGTTGGACAAAATCGTTAGACGATGGTGGGGGAAATAACGATGTTGTTTCATACAAAATTTATAGAGCCACCGATACAGGGAATAACTTTAGTGTAATCTCTACAGTAACACGAAGTGTAACTTATTATATTGACACAGTGCCTTCCTCAGATACTACTTATTATTACAAAATTACTGCTGTGGACAAACATAGCGAATCAATAGATTCAAATATCGCAAAAATATATTTTGCACAAGTTTTCCCTAAACCATCACCACCAAGAAATCTTACAGGGGTTTATACTCCAGTTAAAGATGATGGGTATATAACATTAAGTTGGGAAAGTTCAATAGACGAAAGTACCTCGGCAGGAAAAGTTGTAAAATATGAAATATATAAAAGCAGTAACGATGTTTCTCAATATAAAATTATTTACACAGAACAAACTGTTGGTAGAAGTAGTTATACTTATGTTGATACATCAATTGTTATAGGAGTTACATACTATTATTTTGTTACTTCGGTGAACGAGTACGATGTTAGGTCAGATTCTTCCAACATTGTTTCTGTATGGACATTTTCACCAAAACCGTTACCACCAAGAAATCTTACTGCAATAGATTTCCCTGACGATACTGGTGGGAAAATAATTTTAAGTTGGGAAGCATCGTTAAGCGAGTATCTTTCAGGTAACGATAAGGTTGTAGAATACAAAATTTATAAAAGTAGTCAACAACAAAGTTTCTGGTTATTATATACTGAAAATATAGTTGGTAAAAGTAGTTATACTTTTTACGATATTGAATGTCCTGTAGGAACAACATTTTATTATTATGTTGTAGCAGTAAACGGGTACAATTTTGATTCTGACCCGTCAGAAATAGTGTCTGCATATTCTATAATTAACACAACTGTTACAGACACTACTCCGCCACAAGCGCCTACAAACCTTGAATGTTTTGATACACCTAACGATACAGGTAAAAGTATTACTCTAAAATGGACAAAATCTTTAGACGATGGTCAAGGTGCTAACAATGTTATCCGTTACAAAATATATCGTAGTACAACAGGTCTCTATTTTGAATATCACAGTTTTGTTACTGCAGGGACAACTTTTTATAAAGACACAGTGGAACAGGATTATACTACATATTATTATTACATCACTGCGTTAGGTATGAATATGCTTGAATCAAAAATGTCAAATATTGCTTTTGCATATTCAGAACCTGATGGTATACCGTTAGCACCTACTAACCTTGTTGTTTTTGATACACCGAACGATGACGGTAAAAGTCTTACTCTTGTATGGAACAAATCTGGTGATGATGATGATGGAGATAACGATGTAATGTTTTACAAAATTTATAAAGGATTAACTCAGGATACTATACAATATTATACCCAGGTTAGTCGCGGAGTTACTATTTATGTTGATATGAACTGTGTTGTTGATACTTTATATTATTACTATATTACAGCAGTAGATTCTGACGGGTTTGAATCTATGCCTTCAAACATAGTTTCAGGATATCCTGTTTTTGACGGTATCGTGGTAACAAAATCTTCTACAACTGTTTTAAGATATGAAAAAGATGGTAGATATGCAGAATTAAAAATTGAACCTGGAAGTGTAGATGTGCCTGTTCAAATTAAAATTTCAAAACCGCAAGTGTATGATACTTCTTATCCAAAAGATACAAAACCTACGGGATTGGTTTACGAGTTTGCTCCTCAACAAGAAATAAAGTTTAAAAAACCTGTAAGTATAAAAATTTCGTATCTTGAAAGTGATATAAAAGGGTTAAACGAAAAATTTTTACGATTGTATTGGTATGATGACACAGTTTCGCAATGGAGGTTACTGAACAATTCTACTGTAGATACAGAGAACAATTTTGTAGAAGCAAAAGTGTTACATTTGAGTCTATACCGTGTGTTAGAATATAGTCCTACGACAGAAGATATTTTTAAACCAGAATATGTTTATACTTATCCATCACCTGCTAAAGGTGATACTGTGTATTTTAAGTTTATAATCTACCAACCTGCTAAAGTAAAAGTTTATGTGTATAACATTGCAGGCGAAATTATATGGTGTAGCGAGGAGTTTGTGTATAAACAAGAAGATGTTGGTAAAGCGTTTAGTATCCCGTGGAATATAGAAAAAATTGCTACAGGTATGTATGTATACCGTGTTGAAGGTGTAAACGAAAATAAGACACAACGTGTAATTAAAAAAATGGTTGTAATACATTGAAAAATGAACTGGGAAAATGAAAAAAGAAAATGTAGCAGCAAAGCATAAGCTTTGCTATGTAGTGCAATGTTTATATCATTGCATTTTGTAACAATGCAGTTGTTATACAAAACCAAAAATTTTAAAAATAATATCATATATGAAAAAAAATGTTAATAAAAATTTGTTAACTACAATTTTTTATCTCCTAATTATATGTGGAGAACTTAATGCTACAAATGTTCATCCTCAGGCAGGAACTACTTCTGCTACTTTTTTAAAACTTCCTGTAGGAGCACAAGGTAGTGCACTACAAGCGTTCATCGCTTCAGCTGAAAATGTTTCAGGTATATGTTGGAACCCTGCAGGTGTTGCTTTGTTAATTTCGCAAGAAGGTCCATCTCAACAAGTTGAGTATTCGCATACAGAACATTTCCAAGATATAAAACACGAATTTTTCGGGTATATATATCCTGCAAAACATTATGTTTTAGGATGTTCAATATTAGGTCTTTATACAAATAATATTGAAGCAAGAACTAAAGGATTAGATTTTGACGAAGAGTATGTAAATAAATATCAAATCACTCTGCCAGAATATTATTTTGGTGTATATGATATTGCTTTACAAATTACAGGATCAAAAAAGTTTAAAGAAACAATTTTCGTAGGTAGTAACATAAAGTTTATTCAACAACGTATTGAGAACATTGTTGGTTATGGTGTGGGAATAGATTTAGGTATTTTATATATTCCTGAAAAGTTTAACTTTATCCAATTAGCTTTTGTAGTAAAAAATGTTGGTCCTAAAATTAAATTTTATGAAAAAAGTTATCCTCTACCTTCAGAAGCAGGTTTAGGTACAAAAGTTAAACTTAACAAAATCAATTTTTTGCTAGATATTAACCAACCAATAGATGATTATTTGTCTATTTCCTCAGGGGTAGAATGGTGGATAAAGGAATATTTATCTTTCCGTAGCGGGTATAAATATAGAATTTATGGTTGGGAACTTGCTGAATACGCAGGTGTATCTGCTGGTGTAGGGGTAAATTATTACGGTAGTAAACTTGACTATAGTCTAACTTCTTACGGTGTTTTAGGGTTAGTTCATAAAATTTCCATAGGTATAGATTTTGTAAAAATTGGTAATTTATACAAACTATTCCGTCAAAAGTTCGGTCCTTTGTTCGGTAAACAAAAAATACAACAAGAAATTAATAACAAAGAAAAAACAAAGGTTCAAGAAGTGTTAAACTCAATAATCCTACAACCTCCAGAACCTAAAAGCGAGTTTGAAGATTTAGTGAAAATTCCAACTTCAGTATATGTCTTCAACGGAAACGTGGAATTGCTTAATATAGATGTTAATAACAATATCTATAATTACAGAATATACGTGTCATCTACAACTAATGAACAAATTGTACAACAAACAGGAATAGTGTATATGAAAGGCGAAATTGTTACACGTAGAAACATCATGGATATGAAACAGGTAAACGTTCTAGTAGCTGTTTCTTTAGATAAAGAAATGGACGAAACTACAGCAGAAGAACAAATAGTAAACAAAATCACAGTATTCCCAATTTTTAATTCTGAACTTACAAATTGTGAGTTAGTATATAATGTTACTCTGGATAAAATTCCACAACAAGTAAAGTTTTACAGTAGTTATAACAATTATGAACAAGAAATATTTAGTGAAAAAGTTGACGAAAATGTATACAAACTTGTTATACCAAAATTGCAGAAACTTGTTGTTAAAATAAAATGACTATATTAGCAAAAAACATTTTAATACATTCAGAATTAGAAAACATTTGTAAAATTTGTAGTCAACAAAACATAAAAATTGTTTTATACCGTGGAGCTGCAATGGTAGAAATTTTCCCTGAATATACGTTTGAACGTGAGATGGAAGATGTTGATGTGTTAATAGAACCACACAATGTGGAACAGTTTAGAAAAATTTTGTCTTCTTTAGGATACATAGATCGCGAAGATGACCCTAATGTTATGATGAAACATGTTGGTAACCAGATTGTATGTATTGATATTTCTACTGGGTTATGGTATTATACAAAAAAACAAAATTTTAAAATTTTTTCTCGGATAGAACATGTCAAAAAATACGGTTCTGAATTAGATTGTTATATTTTACCGTTAGAAGAGATGCTGAAAGAAATTTATATCCATTCATTACTTCACGGGAAAAATGAGAAAAAATGGTTCTCGGATATAAAATTGTTACAAAAAGTTCTAAACTTTACAAACTACGAACTTACAATAAACAACGTCTGCAAATTTTTAGTAAAACAAAATATTGTTTACAAAGGACATATCATAAAATTTTTGTTTTTACCTTTTAATAGAAAAATATTGTTGTTGTTTACCACATTGTTCCCATCAGTAAAATTTCTTTCCCGTAGATATGCAAAAGGTTGTTTAGCTAAATTAGGAATTTTGTTGTATCTTTTAAGATGGTTAATGATAATGACAAACACTTTTAAAATATGTTTGAACTTAAGTGAGATTATAATAAAAAGAATACTTAATAACTTACTAAATTCCCTCGGAAAAGAGAGTTTCGCAGAGAATAGTTAAAACAATATATCGCTATCGGAGTAAATATAAAAGTAAAGATTATAGTATATCCCAATTTATTGAACAATACTGATTGGTTATAAAGCACACCACGAAAAAATGTTAACATAGAAGTTGTAGGTAAGTGTTTCCCTATAAAACAAAATGGTTCAGGTAACAGTTCAGGCGGGAAATATATACCAGATAATAGATCTATTAAAATTGTTATCAACCATACTAAATTATCTCCACGAGGAAATAATAATGTCAAACTTGATATTAATATACCAATCCATAAAAGTAATATTATTGAAAATATTGTAAACACAAATATAAAAATAATCTGTAAAAGAGAATAATATAACCCTAAAAAATGTGATATCATAACCAATAATAAAATCTCTATAATCAAAAAAACAAATTTTGTTGCTGTAGAATATAAAAAAGTTATAAGTTCATCTTGTGGGAATAAAATTAGTCGTTCAATAGTACCCCAGTATTGTTCCTGACGAATTGTTTCATTGAGACTAACAAGTGTGTAATGAATTGTCCTTGAAAACAATATGCCACTAAATAAAAAATTGAAGTAGTTAATATCAATATGTTTACATAAAAAATAAAAAACCAATAATTGAAATACTACAGTGGTAAATTTGGTTATTAAATGTATTTTATAACTTTTTTCTATACAATAATCACGATAAAGAAAAGCAAAAAATTGGTTAAAATTCATAAGTTTTATTTTACAACAACTTTATTGTCTTCAATATTAAGATGATATTGTGCTAAGGATTTGATTTCACTAATATTATGTGAAACGAATAATATTGTCATGCGGTTTTTGTTAACTAACAATTTTATCAACTCATAAATTTTTGTAGCAGTTTCATAATCAACAGATTTTGTAAGTTCATCAATCAACAAGATTTGTGGTTGGTGAATAAGCGATGCTAAAATCGCAACACGATGTTTTATCCCAGAAGAACAAAAACAAAATTTTGTGGTTAGAAACCTATTAATTGATAAATGGTCAATGTACCAAGAGATTTCCTTAATATCTCGCTGATAAATACGAGAAAGAAATTTTAGGTTTTCTAAAATAGTCAATTGGGGATACAAATAGTGTTCTTGATTAGTTACTAGTCCAATAAAAGTTTTTATTTTATTACGGTATTTTTTAGTGTCAAGGTTGTTTACAAGGACTGTCCCTGTGTCAGGAAGTAATATCCCTGCAATGATTCTTAATAAAGTAGTTTTTCCAGAACCGTTTTTCCCAGTAAGTACACAAATAATATTTTGGGGAATTTTTATTGTCACATCACTAAAAACATTTGTATTTGAAAATGATTTGGAAATATTAATCAGTTCAATAATATAACTCATATATTTTAAAACAAATTGTAAAAAAACATTGAATTTTAACAAAAATTTTTGTATTTAAATTTATAATCTATGAATTACATAAAAAGTAGAACATCCTTATTAAGTAATCTTGTTTTTATATTTATATTGGGTTCTGTTTCAATATTTGCTCAACAAAAAAAACTTGACCAGAAAAGTTTAGATGCAGATTTAAAATATTATTATAAAATTTCTAAAGAAAAAAACCTTTCTTGGAATGATAGGTTATATATCTTAAACCGCATCTATGAAAAATACAAATATTCAAATGTAAATATTGAAAAATTAAATATTGAAATTGAAAAAGTAAAAAAAAATTTAGAATCTAAAGAAACCGCTCTTACACAAGAAATAAAAGTCAGTTCTGTATCTTACCAATCTTATAATTCAACAGGTCCTGCCATACAACCTGTTGAATATTCTACAAAAACAGTTGTGTTAACTTCACAAGACTCTGTGGGGGGAAAAACACAAAAGGTTTCTTCCTTTAGAGATACAACACAAGATTATATAATTTCTGCAGGTGATATAATGTATATTTCTGTTTCTCCTGCTGAAGAACTTTCAAAAGAAGTTGTGGTTAACCCTGACGGAGCAATTACATTTCCGTTGATAGGGACATTAAAAGTTGCAGGTTTAACTGTGAAAGAATTCACAAATCTAATGTTGAAAAATTTGTCAGTTTATGTTGCAAATCCTAAGGTAAATGTTACAGTAAAGTATTTTAGTAAAAAACAAATATTTTTAATGGGTGAAGTAAAACGTCCAGGTGGATATCCGTATAAAGAAGATATGAGATTACTTGAACTTATAAGTTTAGCTGGCGGGTTTACACAATATGCTGGAGTAAGAAATATTAAAATCTATCGTGGAGAAAAGGAAAAACAACAAACTATCATAGTAAATTTAGAAGAAATACTAAATTCAGGAGATATCACAAAAGATTTTGTCTTACAACCAGGCGATATTGTAGAAGTTCCTAAAGAACCTAAGACAATTTCTGTAATCGGTGCAGTAAATAAACCCGGTAGTTTCCCTTGGCATGAAGGAATTGATATTCTTGAAGCATTAAGTTTTCCTGAAGGACCACGAGATGTTGCATCGTTGAGTCGTGTAAAAATATTTCGTGGAACTTCTAAAGATAGGAAAGTTATTTTTGTAAACGTCAACAAATTGTTGAAAGGTGACTTAAAAGGTAATGTTTTACTTGAACCCGGCGATGTCGTAGTAGTACCTTATAAAAAAATAGCTTCAGGCCAATGGTTTGTAAACACAGTTTTGCCTTGGTTAACCTTGGTTACTATGATATTAGTTATAATAAGTTATACCTCTAAATAAAGCTTATAATATGACTACGATAAAATACGAATTAAACCTTTTTGATTACTGGCGGATATTAAAACGCCGTAGGTTTGTAGTAATTTCTACGTTGATATCCACCTTGTTTTTTGTATGGATTTACACAAATTTACAACAACCTATATATCAATCTGTTGCAGTGGTTAAAATAGACCCTGCTTTAATAATACCGGGTGTTACTACAGAAACACTTGGTTGGGATATGTATAATCTTATAAATACTGAAGTGAAAATTATAAATTCTACTATAGTAGCGGAACGTGCTGCAAAAAAGTTAGGCTGGATTAAAGAAGATATGACTGAAACTCAACGTCAACAAGTCATAACTTCAATACAAAACAAAGTTCGTGCTGAACGTGTTGCAGAAGCTAATCTTGTACGGATTATTGCAACTTCCTCAGATAACTCTGAAGTAGCATTGTTAGCAAATACTATTGCTGAGGTATATATTGAAAAAGGTATAGAAGATAGGACACAACGTGCCCGAGAATTAAGAGAGTTTATTGAAAAACAAATGATAGATGCTCAACAGAAGTTAAAAGATTCAGAAGATAAATTAAGAAAGTTTACCGAAGAGACAAAAACTACCGGTGTTGGAGGACAGTTGGCAATAGAACTTATCTCCTTACAAAGTAAAAAGAATGAGTTGTTAAAAATATATACTACCAAACATCCATCAGTTATAGAAATTGACCAAAAAATAAAATTTATTGAAGAACAATTTAAACGCCTTCCAAAAGAAGAACTAGAATATGCAAGGTTGTCTAGAGAAGTAAAAATTAATGAGGAACTGTATACTTTGCTTGCAAAAAGATTCAAAGAAGCACAAATTTCTGAAGCAGACCGTGTTCAACCAGCAACTGTAGTAACACCTGCAACTGTACCGTCTAAACCGTTAAAACCAGATAAACTGACAAATTTTTCTATAGGTGGTTTTATGGGGTTGGTGTTGGGATTAATTTTTGCATTTGTAATAGAACATTTAGACACTTCTATAGGAACTATTGAAGAAGTAGAAACATATTTATCTTTACCAGTATTAGGAATTATTCCACATATTGAAGTTAAAACTAAGAAAAAAGTTTCTGTGTTTGCTTCTGCAAAACATTCAGTAGAAGAAATGAAACCTAAGTTAGTAATCTACCATTCACCAAAATCTCCTTATGTAGAAACATACCATACCTTGAGAACAAATATAAAATTTTCTCAAGAACAGGTTGAACCTACAGGTTCAATATTGTTCACTTCTTCAGGTATAGACGAAGGTAAAACGTTAACTTCAATAAATTTTGCATTATCTGCTGCTATTGCTGGAATTAAGACAGTGTTTATAGAGTTAGACCTTAGACGACCGTTTGTACATAGATTATTCGGTTTAAACCGTGTTCCTGGGTTTACCGATTGTGTAGTGGGAAGAAAAACTCTCAACGATATTGTTCGTACAACTACAGATTTTTTGCTTGGCGGTGTGGAAGTTGACCGTATAACTTCAATACCAGGGTTAGAAAATTTTAGTTTTATTTCTTGTGGAACAATACCACCAAATCCTGTAGATATACTTTCTTCTTCTGCTACAATAAAATTGTTAAAAGAATTACAAAATATCTATGACCTTGTAGTAATAGATACTTCCCCTGTGTTGCTATTTGCAGATGCTTTGATAATATCTAAAATAGTTTCCTATGTAATATTGGTTTATCGTGTAGGACGAATAGCACGACGCGCATTAAAACGTGCTAAAGACCAGTTAACCGCAGTAAAATCTAACTTGATAGGTATAGTATTAAACGATATCCGTGCAGAAGAAATGGAACCACGATACGGATATTATTATGCATATAAATACTATTCAAAAGAATTAGAAAAATGAAAAATGAAGTATGTCAAAAACTTCTTATGTGATAATCACGTTACTAATAGTTGTTTTAACATTTTTCGTTTCAAGATTGTTGGTGAGCAAACCTCAGGTATTGACTATAGGATTAATTTTGTCTGTAGCGCTACTTTTAACTTCTTTTTTCTCTCCACCAACAGGACTCGCATTTTTGATATTTTCAATGTTACTTTCACCTGAAATAAAACTTGCCGAAGTTCCAGGTAGAGATGTAGTACTACGTATAGACGATTTGTTAATTTTCGCTGTATTTTTAGGATGGTTTGCAAAGTCAATGTTCAGCAAAAAATTAGAATTAGTAATTACGCCTGTTTTGATACCTATATTTTTTTATACTTTAAGTTGTATAGTTTCAACATATTTTGGAATAATTTCTAATACAGTAGTACTTAAAAAATCATTTTTTTACATTTTGAAATATATTGAATATTTTATAATTTATTTTCTTGTGACACAAATTGTCCGTACCAGACAACAAATTAAAATTTATATCATTTTGTTTATAATTGTTTCAATAATAGTGAATCTTCATGGATATAGTTTGATAGGTAAAGTTGAGCGACTTTATGCACCGTTTGATGTTCCTGGTGGAGAAGTACCGGGGGGAACTCCAATAACAGGTGCCGGTGAAGCAAATACTTACGGTGGATACCTTTTAATAGTTATTGCGTTGTTAGTTTCTTTATTTTGTTATTCTGAGGTGCCAACAACAAACTTTTTATATTTAGGTTTGACAATTTTTTCATTAATACCGCTGGCTTATACAAAATCAAGGGCAAGTTATTTCGGGTTCGTTCCAATGATATTAACAATTACTCTTTTAACACAAAAGAAAAAAAATATTATCTTAGGCGGGGTGCTGTTGTTGTTTGCATTGGCACCTTTGATGTTTCCTGCAGCTACAGAAACTGTAGTTGAACGGGTAAAAGAAACTTTTGTAGCTCCACCATATTCTGAGGAAGAAGCTTCTATTTTGGGATTAAAAATTCGTGAACTGTCTGCCTTAGCACGGGTAAAATCTTGGAAAAAAGCGTTTTTTGAATATCTGCCTAAAAGACCAATATTGGGGTTCGGCGTTACAGGTGTGGGTTTGGTAGATACTCAGATACCCTTAATAATAGGCGAACTGGGACTTTTAGGATTGGTCATTTTCTTGTGGATGATTGGTTCAGTTTTTAACACAGCATATGTAAGTTTTAAGACAGTAGAAGACCCATTACTAAAATCAATTTCTTTATGTATAATTTCGGTATTGATAGGATTAATTTTTCATTCTGTTGCTGCAAATACTTTTATAATTATTCGTATTATGGAACCTTTTTGGTTTTTATGTGGTATCGCCGCAGTAAGTAAAGAAATATACGAAAGGAAAGTTTAATCTTATTTTTTTAAAAATATTAAAGGAATTTTAAAGAAAGATAATGATAAATTACCAAAGGTCACTAAACTGTGGAAAATTTCAGCAGAAATTTTATAAGGTTAATCAAAAGCTTAGCTCAAAAAAACTGCGAACTTCACTAAAACATATTGATTTTTTATTTTTTCGTTAAATTCTACTTAAAATGCTTCTCTTGCAAAATTTCTTCACAAATATCCTACACAAATAACTCAATTTCAATTCGACAATCACAAACCCGTTCGTTCTAAACTTTTAGCCAGCCACACATCTAATTATTATCAATCTTAAAGTATTGCTTTAATATTTTTTAAAAAACATCCAAAAATCAATATAAAACAAACACAAAACAACAAAACACTTTTATTGTATAACTTAACATAATATATATTATGGGAAGTTGTTTTAGAGTTTATTGGTGGTTTAAAAATATTAACTCTGCTTTATACTATTAAACCCATCTTTTTAAATATTTTGATTAAAGATTTAATAGAAGGTTGGGTTGTAATTACTGGTTTTTGAGAAGCAGCGTAAATAAATGGCATCTCTAAGATATATCCAATTATTCGTGAAAATAACGAAGTGTTGCCTATTGTAAAAAATGTAAGTTTTTTAAAAGTTTTGAACTTCTTAAATATTAATCGTAACTTTTCAAAATAACTGTTAAATTCTGGTTCATTTACTACAATTTTTATAAACAGATTTTTTTTATTTTGTAGTGGTTTAAGTTTTGTAATTTTCTTAATAAAATTAACTTTTGTAGTTTTGGTTAACAAATGCCAAGAAACGATAGTTTTAAGGTTATATCTTTGGGCTAATTTTAAAACGTCTTTATATATCAAAGAAAAATATTCTATATCTATGTAATTTATGAATTTATGATATTGGGATACGATTTCACTAATAACTTTTAAGCGTTGTGTTTCAGAAATTTTTAATTTTCCCCCTTCTTTGTAAAACCTAAAAGTAACTATTATAGCCTTTTGTGGAAAACTTCTTCTTAATTGAAATAATAAAATAGGAATTTTTTTAATATTATGAGGCCAGAAAGTATCAATTCGCAGTTCTATTGCTGAAATATACTTTAAGTAATATCTTAGAAGTTTTAATTGTTGTTGAATGTTAGGATATGTAAGCACAGCAACAATATTTTTTTTCATATATTACACAGACCAAAATTGTTTTGGATATGATTCAGTTGGATGGAAAATTTCAATATATCCATTTGGAGGCCATCTTTCAAGTTCATAGAGTTTTGTTTGTTCTTTATTTCCTTTAGTGGCACTGTAAACAGTTATATTAAACAGGATCTTATTTCCAGGCAGGGTTTTGATTAGACAGAAGGGTAGTTTTAGTTCTATAATTTTATCTTTTTTTATGTCGTTTAATATTTGTTTTTCTAAACCTGCGGCATAAAATTCATAAAAGTCAATTTTATCAGCTAAATAAAATGTTATGTTAAAAGTTTCAGGTAATTGCTGTTGTCTCAATAGATTGATGTTTATTAATAAATTTTCTAAATTTTCTTTTTCTATTTTTGGGTTGAGGTCTATACGGAAATATAAGTTTCCTAAATCAAATCCGAAGAAAATTTGTGAGATAATATTTGTAGTTTGATGCATGCTAGATGTTTGCCGAAGTAGATATTTACCTGCGGAAATCCATTCAAAATAATTTGTGATTTTACCGTCTATTACTGGAGAGATAAAATCTGTAGGTAACACATATTCAGGTTTTTTCCCAGATCCTTTTATTGGTATGTTTAGATATTGAGGTATTTCAAGTCCAAGTTGAATATAAACATTTTTTAGATGTTGACGAAAAAGATTGTCAAACACCGAACTATCTAAAGTAAAGTGTTCATCTCCATACCACCAGTACCAATCAGACCCTTCAGCAATATAAATTTCTTCCCAGCAGGATTCAATTTTTTCTTTTTCAAGTTGAGGTTGAGAATTTATATTTTCTACTAAAACATTTCTTGTTTTTGTTAAATATTCCCAAGCAGTGTTATCTTCTGGGTGGCCAATCCAGATGTTATAATTGGCATTTATCCATGAACCAGGCCAGAGTGTTTTTAATGTATATTCTGCAGGGTGTTCCTCAATATATTTTGAAATGAGTGTTGTTTCAAACAATTCATTTGTTGTTAACATTTTATAAAATTCAGTAAGAAATTCTATTCCATCATTAGGATAGTATTCCCAACAATTTTCACCATCAAGGATTATACTAACTATATAGTCTTCATTGAGAGATTCTTGTGAATAAACAGTGTGGTAAATATTATTCAAGCGTAGTTCTATATCTTTTACAGCATCTTTAGGATCCCAGTTTGAGTATACAAAACCTATATTATCGGACAGTTCGCGATCTCTAAATATTATATTAATTTCTTTCCCTGAAGGATGTGATACTTTATAATTTTTATATATAAGTTTTTTTTCAATCTTTGTATTTCTAAATGCAGGATCTAATTGTAAAGAGTTTTTTAATATTTCTTCGTCAGTAGCAATCCATTTTATTCCTACATCTACAAGGAAAGGAATTATATCGTCTGACACTGCACCCTCCGACGGCCAAAAACCTTTAGGTTTAACTCCAAACTGTTTTATATAGTATTCTATAGCAGTCTCAATTTGTTTTTTAGCATCTTCTGGATATATAAAATGTGTAGAGGGTAAAGTTATCTGTGGGTTTGAAATTTTTGCTTTGTTAAAATCACATAATAATGGTAATATAGGATGATAAAATGCTGATGTTGTTACTTCAATTTTCCCTTCGTCTTGTAACCTTTTGTATAATTTTACAATTTCTCCACAGATATACCGTTGCTTTTTTACCACAAGTTCTTTTTCTTGTTGTGTATATCCCTGTTGTTTATCAAACAAAAACTTTATTTCAGGATCTTTATTTCGCCAATATGGGTCAAACCAAACCAGATTTGATAACATTTGTAAATCTAAGAAATCCTGGGTAGAAAAATATTTTATTTTTCTTTCAAGTTCTTCATCTGAGACAACTTTACCTCGTTTTTCTAATAATTCAGCGTATCGTTTATAAGGATAAACCATTGTTTGCCAGTTACATTTGAAAAATTCTTTAAGTATAAACAATTTTTCTTGATGATTTAACTGGTCTGCAGGTTTTAAAGTTAATTGAAGATACTTATCAATTGCATTGTTAGCGTAATCTTCAAGTTGTAACATCAATGAAGGTACTAGATTGAAATTCAATTTTAAGTTCTCAAAATTTTCCACTATTGCTGCCATATCATAATAATCTTTTATTGCATGGAAACGTACCCAGGGTAACTGGTAGTAGTTAGTAGAAGTATCTTTATAATATGGTTGATGGTGGTGATATAAAATTGCTATAAACAATTTTTTTTTCTTTGTCATATTAGAAATTAATTTCGGTTGCCAACTTAATTTTTGTTGCAGTATCTCCTTTAGGGTAGTCGGGATATATGTTAGGTAACGGGTTGAACAAAGAGTAAGAGAACTTAATGTTGGTATATTTAGAGAAATTATACTTTAGATTTATTCCGTATTCTATTCCGATAGCTTTTTTTGCTCCGAGCGTTTTTTCTGTAGATGAAGGTTCTGGTTTATCAGGAGGACCTTCTGCTGAAGAATAAAGATAATAATTTAGCCCACCTGAAAAATTTTTCCACGGAGAAACAGTTACACTTAATCCTAACACGAACATTCCAGAATATCCTGTTGGAAAATCAAAGAACAAGTTGGTAGGACCAGCAGCGGCAAACTCTCCTATACCGTAAGGTTCTAATCCATCATATCTTTTGTAAAATGAAGGTGAGAAAATTTGTCCTTCGTCGCCACCAGAAGTTAACAGCCACACAATATCAGCGTAAGATTTTCCCAAAAACTTGTTTTCTCCTTTAGTTCCTGCTTTGAAATACCATAAACTACCGTTGTAGACAACGTCATTTACATTTTTTTTACCTTGTTGCATTGCGTATTCAAACACATAATACATTTTTTCCTGAGTTCTTTTTATAAAAAATTCAGTGAACAATTTCGTTTCATTAAAAAAATCGTTTTGTTCCAGCACATTACTTACTCCAAAGTCAAATTCAGGGAAATATTTACTAGCCACCATTAAACCGCAAAGAAAAAAATTTTTCTTGCCAGTATCTGTTAATATTTTAGAGATGAAGGACTGGCCATATAGGTATTCATCTATAGAAAACAAAAAATTTATTGCGTCATACCCTATACCGTTATTTCCTACAACAAATCCGTTTACAAGTTCAATTTCTTGCCGTCCTAAAATAATACCAAATTTAATATTCTCAATTTTCTTTTTTACATATGGTAGGCGAATTCTTTCAAAGAGATATTCATACTTTAGATATACTTCTTCAATAAAAGGGACAAAATTTGTTTGTGGGTATGGTATTTGTGTTTGCCATTTATAAAGTTGTGTAGGTATGATAGAAGAACTATATTCAATTTTATACCCTCCTTGACCCCATTCGCCTAAAGAAGTAAGTTTTGTACAAAAAAAGAGATTATCAATTTGTGTTTTAAAGCTCAAGTTTAAATTTGAATATATATGATTATACTCATCTTGAACTGTGGAATCAAAATCAAGGTTGGAATAGTTTATGTAATTAACTTTATAATTAGTGTCCAAGAATAATTTTGTAATTGCCAAAGAGGAAACAGGTAGACAAATAATCAAGATTAATAGTTTTTTCATTAGATTAGAAATAAGGTTGGTTGTAATTTTAAAAAATTTTTAAAATCTATACATAGCAGTTATTTGAGAAACTAAAGTTTCAGGAACACCACTAACAATGTAGGTTCCACTAAACAATACACTTTGTCGTACTACAAAGTCAATTAATAAATTTTTTGTAAGGTTAATTCCTACTCCTAAAGAGACATTTGTGGTATAATTTCCTGATATATCTTCATTTTGTAGAGTTGTACTTTGGCCAGTAAGTTGAAATTCTGTTCCTGTCCAGGTATAATCAGGATCTTTTATTTGTAAATTTTGCGATGCTATGAATACTTTATTAATTCCACTACGCAATGTTACTGTTTTTGATACGTAATATTCTAACCCTAAATTCACCGGTAGGGTAAAAATTGAGATTTCATAAGAATATTCTTGATCAATTCCATTTCTTGTTGAGAACAACTGTTTTCGTGTCTCTAATTGTTTTTGGGAATATAAATTTATATTTGTAGCAAGGATTACTAACATTTTGTTAGAAGGATAGATATTTAATGCTGCACCAAGGATTATGTTAGAAATTTTGTATTCCTGTAGAAGTTTATGGTTGACATCACCTTCATTTGGTGACAATGTACCATTCAAATTTGCATCAGTAGTGATAGTTGCTTCGTTTGAAATATCAGAGTAGAAATAATCAAATAAACCAATTATTGTAAATTTCGGTAAATTCTTAATAGCTCTCAATGTAAGTTCAATATCTAGATTTCCTGTTGTTTTAAAAGAATAATTGTCATTAGTAACATACCTATTTTGTGAATAAATTTTGTCTTCATAAGTATTATTAGCCGAATGTATTCCGAGATTAACCACAGCATCTACTTTTGATAAAGGTTCAAAATTTAAAATTTCTCCGCCAAACATTAACCATATATCTGAAGAATTTAGATTTTCGTTATATTTTTGATCTCCATCTGTAGGATTAGGTTTTGATGTTGCATCACCTATAGTAGTTTTAGAATTAGATGCAAAAAGTAGCGCTGCTCCAAGTCGGTAGGTATCTAGTTTTGTTCCATAAAAAATATCAAACTTACCCTGAGGAGTTAAGGGAGATAACTCATTCCCCAAAGGTGTTTTAGGTAGTTTAGATACATC
>CALJEJ010000061.1 GCA_938074745.1 uncultured Endomicrobiia bacterium | reverse complement strand
GTAGTAGACGGCAATTAATTGCCGTCTACAAAAGATGGGGTTCGTTTTAAGAAATTTCAGGAAATAATAGACGGCGCTTAAGCGCCGTCTACAAGATTTTTTACTTTGGTTTGATATGGTAAGTATTCAGTCAATGGCGCCCACAGTCCACGGTAACGGTGCGATCGCTTATCGCACATTTGGACACTATTAAGGTGTCCGCTAAAATTCTTGGAGTAGAGGCTTTAGCCTCGTGAAGAAAAAATTATAATATAACGAGCCTAAAGGCTCTATTCCAACGAACCTGAAGGCTCTACTCCGAAAATCGTTGGGAAATCAAATTAGAGGTGATAGGTGGTAGCAGGTAGGTGGTGGTGAAAAAGTAAAAAAGTGAGAAAGTGAAAAAGAAATAATGTAGCGGCAAAGCGTCAGCTTTGCTCTAAAATACTTAAGGAGATTAAACTATGAGAGTAGCAATACGTATGGCACGGCTGGGAACTGAAACAGCGTTTGAAGTTTTAGCAAAAGCAAAACAGTTAGAAGCTCAAGGACGAAAAATTATACATTTAGAAATTGGTGAACCTGATTTTGATACACCTAAATATATAAAAGAAGCAGCAAAAAAAGCTATTGATGAAGGATATACACATTATGGTCCTGCTGCAGGTTTACCTGAACATAGAGAGGCTATTGCTGAATATATTTCTAAAACACGCGGGATCAAAGTTGACCCAGATGAAGTTGTAGTAACACCCGGTGCTAAACCTATAATATTTTTTACCATATTAACTTGGTTACGTCCGGGAGATGAAGTTTTGACACCATCGCCAGGGTTCCCTATTTATGAATCTATGATACAATTTGTAGGTGCAAAACCTGTTTTGTACCCTTTACGGGAAGAAAATAATTTTGAAATTGATATAGATGAGTTTAAAAAACTTGTCACTCCACTAACTAAAATGATTATTCTAAACTCGCCACATAACCCTACTGGCAGTGTTCTTTCTAAAGAAACATTGAACGAAATAGCACGTATTGTGTTAGAAGACGAAGATATTTTAGTACTCTCCGACGAAGTTTATTCTGAAATAATTTATGAAGGACAACATTATAGTATTGCCTCAATTCCCGAAATGAAAGATAGAACAGTAATCATTGACGGATATTCAAAAACATTTGCAATGACAGGTTGGCGTTGTGGATATGGTGTGATGAACAAAGAATTGGCTAAGTATGTAACACAATTACAGATAAATTCTACCAGTTGTACAGCAACATTTACACAAATTGCTTGTATTGAAGCGTTGAAATCTCCTAAAGATGAAGTTAAAAAAATGGTCGCTGAATTTAAAAAACGTCGTGATGTTATTGTAGACGGGTTAAACAAAATTCCAGGGTTTTCTTGTAAAATGCCTAAAGGTGCGTTTTATGTGTTCCCAAATATAAAATCTACAGGGAAAACTTCACGAGAATTACAAGAATTTTTACTTAATGAAGCAGGTGTTGCGTGTCTTAGCGGGACAGCGTTCGGTGCATATGGTAAGGGATATTTACGCTTCTCATACGCTAATTCAATAGAAAATATCCAGTTGGCATTACACAATATTTCTGAAGCGATGAAAAAATTGGTATAAAAAGAAAGAGAGGGAATTTATGCCACCGTCGTACGAAGAACTAAAAAAGTTATGTACTCAGTTCAGAAAAACAATTATAGAAATAATTTACGAAGCCAAAAGTGGCCATCCGGGCGGGTCTTTATCATTAGTAGAAATATTAACTACATTATATTATCTACACCTAAACCATGACCCGAAAAATCCTTACTGGGAGGAACGTGACCGTGTAGTTCTTTCTAAAGGTCATGGTTGTCCTGCGTTATATACTGTATTAGCAGAACTTGGGTATTTCCCAAAAGAAGAATTGTTTAAGTTGAGAAAATTAGGTTCTATCTTACAAGGTCATCCTGTGAGAGTGTTGAACTCTGATAACTCAAACTTACGATATGTTCCCGGAATTGAAGTTTCAACAGGGTCGTTAGGGTACGGGTTATCAATAGCGGTTGGTATGTGTATCGGATTTAAGATGGATAATAAACCAAATAAAGTTTATACAATATGTAGCGACGGAGAACATCAAGAAGGTAGTACTTGGGAAGCAATAATGTTTGCAGGAGTAAAAAAACTTGATAATTTGATAGAAATATTAGATTATAACAAACTTCAACAAGAAACTAAAATTGACGAGAGTGTGGATATATCTCCATTAAAAGAAAAATATCTTGCGTTCAACTGGCAAGTATACGAAGTTGATGGTCACAGTATTGAACAACTTGATTCTATATTAACTCAAGCAAAACAGTTTCAAGGAAAACCTAAGGTTATCATTGCACATACAGTTAAAGGTAAAGGTGTTTCTTTTATGGAAAACAATGTTGATTGGCACGGTAAAGCACCTGACGAAAAATTAAAACAATTGGCAATTAAAGAAATTGTTGAGAAAGGATAAAAATATGGTAACTATATACGGGACACGTGCTTCACGAGAAGGTTTAGGAGAAGGGTTGTTAACCGTAGCAGAACAATATCCAAACCTTGTTGCAGTTGGTGCAGATACTGCAGATTCAACCACTTTAGGTTTATTTGCTAAAAAATATCCGGAAAAATTTATAAATGTTGGTATTGCAGAACAAAATGCTGTTGGTATCGCAGTGGGGTTAAGTTTAGTAGGTAAACTTCCTGTTGTTTCTACTTATTCAATGTTTCTTGTAGGGAGATGTTGGGAAGAAATAAGACAAAGTGTATGTTATAACTATACAAACGTAAAACTTATAGGAACTCATGCAGGAATTACAGTAGGTTTAGATGGTGCTTCACACCAAATTTTGGAAGATATCGCAATAATGCGTGTGTTACCTAATATGAAAGTTATAGTACCTTCTGATGCAGTAGAAGCAAAGAAAATAATAATTAAAATGTTAGATATAGACGGACCTGTGTATGTAAGATTATCTCGTGAAAAATTGCCCGTGATTACTAATGAAAATGATGAAGTTGAAATTGGTAAAGGTAAAATTTTAATTGATGGAGACGACTGTGGGATTATAAGCTGTGGTGTGATGGTTTACGAATCTCTTGTAGCTTGTGAAATGTTGAAAAATGAAGGAATATCTTGCAGAGTCGTAAATTTACATACTATAAAACCTATTGATGAAGAAATTATAATAGATACTGCAAAAAAATGTAAATGTATAGTAACCTGTGAAGAACATCAGGTCAATGGCGGGTTAGGTTCAGCAGTAGCAGAAGTGTTGTCAAGAACGTATCCTGTAATACAAGAATTTGTAGGTATAGAAAACAAATTTGGCGAGTCTGGTCTTCCTGATGAATTAATGCGTAAATACCACCTTAAAGCTGAAAACATTGTCTCTAAAGTAAAATCAGTAATAAAGAAAAAATAATTTTGGGCCTGTAGCTCAACTGGATAGAGCATCTGCCTTCTAAGCAGAGGGTTATGAGTTCGACTCTCATCAGGCCCAGGTTTTTATTTATTCATATTGCAAAAATAAAACTTATTTTATATAATAGCACAAAACGGTGGTTGTAGCTCAAGCTGGATAGAGCACTTGGCTGTGGCCCAAGTTGTTGCGGGTTCGAGTCCCGTCAACCACCCAGGGAAAAATAGATTTTAAACTAAATGGGTAGTTAGCTCAGTGGGAGAGCGTCCGGTTTACACCCGGAAGGTCGTAGGTTCAAATCCTGCACTACCCATTTTTTGAAAATTAAAGGTGGTAGGTGGTAGCAGGTAGGTGGATGGTGGGGAAGAGAGAAAGTAAGAAAGTGAAAAAGATAAATATTTTCCCCTCTATCAAGAGGGGATTAAAGGGGTGTGTTGACAAGTGAAAAAGGAAATGTAGCAGCAAAGCGTCAGCTTTGCTTTATTTTCTTTAGGAGGATAAAAAAACTTATGGCAGAGGTAATATTAGAAAATGTAGTAAAGAAATATGGTGATGTTGTAGCAGTAAAAAATATAAACCTTGTAGTTAAAGATAAAGAATTTGCAGTTCTTGTAGGACCGTCGGGTTGTGGTAAAACTACCACTTTAAGAATGATTGCAGGATTAGAAGAAATTACTGAAGGGAAAATATATATAGATGGTAAAGTTGTCAACGATGTTCCACCTAAAGATCGTGATATAGCAATGGTATTCCAAAATTATGCGTTATATCCTCATATGAAAGTTTACGACAACATGGCTTTTGGACTAAAGATTCGCGGGTATTCAAAAAAAGAAATAGATCAGCGTGTTCAGGAAGCAGCACAAATATTAGGCATTACTCATTTGCTTAACAGATATCCTAAGGAACTTTCAGGAGGTCAACGACAACGTGTTGCTGTAGGACGTGCAATTGTTCGCAAACCCAAGGTGTTTTTGTTTGATGAACCATTGTCTAACCTTGATGCAAAACTTAGAGTGCAAATGCGTGCTGAACTTAAAAAGTTGCACGAAAAATTGCAAACTACTATAATTTATGTTACACACGACCAAGTTGAAGCAATGACTATGGGTGATAAAATCTGTGTAATGAAGGATGGTATGTTACTACAAGTGGATGAACCAATAAAATTGTATGACTATCCTAAAAACAAATTTGTAGCAGGGTTCATTGGTTCACCACCAATGAATTTTGTTACAGTAGATATCCAGCAAGAAAACGATTCTATATACGCAAACGAAGGTAGTTTTAAACTTAAACTTCCAGCAAAATATAAAGAGCAACTTGTAAATTATATAGGTAAAAAAATGATTCTTGGTATTCGTCCTGAAAATATGTATGATAAATTATTTTACTCAGGACCTATACAAGAAGGTTCACTTATTACTCTTACAGTTGACCTTGTAGAACCTATGGGTTCAGAAATATATCTTCATTTAACCAGTGGGAAAAACAATTTTGTATTAAAAGCAGACCCACATAACACTGCTAAACCTAACCAGATTATTGAAGTTGTGGTAAACCTTGATAAAATACACTTGTTTGATATTGATACTGAAGAAACTATAATTTAAATTCAAACTTTTCTATCTCTACTTTAATTACTTTTTGAATAACGAAATAAAATATTCCCTACTTCGGTTATAAGTTTTTTCTGCTTGGGTGGGGAAAAAACATGCTGGTAATTCATTGTTCTTTCTGTGATACAAAATACATTCACAACATTTACCTTTCCGTGAACAAGGTTCATAACTGCAATTACATTGTTGCAAATTTTTTTGTAAATTAACACATTCTTTCATACATTACCTCCGTACAAAATTAGTTGAAGTCAAAAGCAAGGCTATCACTTTGCCACTACATTTTCTTTATAAAATTTTGTAACCAGTAATTGGTAATCAGTAAAAGGTGACTGTCCCCATTTTTCCTCTTCGATCTTTGGAGTAGAGCCTTCAGGCTCGTTGGAATAGAGCCTTTAGGCTCGTTGTATTATAATTTTTTCTCCACGAGGCTAAAGCCTCTACTCCAAGAATTTTAGCGGACACTTTAATAGATGGGGGACACACCCATTTAGTAAAAAATCTTGTAGACGGCGTTTAAACGCCGTATATTATTTTCTGAAATTTCTTAAAACGAACCCAATTTTTTGTATACGGCAATTAATTTTCCGTATACTACAAAGCAAAGCTGACGCTTTGCCGCTACATTATTTCTTTTTCACTTTCTCACTTTTTTACTTTTTCACCACCACCTACCTGCTACCACCTATCACCTTTGTTTTGATTTACCTACAATTTTCGGAGTAGAGCCTTCAGGCTCGTTGGAATAGAGCCTTTAGGCTCGTTATATTATAATTTTTTCTTCACGAGGCTAAAGCCTCTACTCCAAGAATTTTACTAGACACCTTAATAGTGTCCAAATGTGCGATAAGCAATCGCACCGCTACCGTAGACTGTGGACTATGGACCATTGACTGAATACTTATACCATTCAAAGCAAAGCTGACGCTTTGCAGCTACATTTTCTTTTTCACTTCTTTCGTCCCGTGGACTGTGGACCATTGACTATCAACTATACCATCACTACCCACCTACCTGCCATCACCTACCACCTAATTTTAAACACACCCCTTTAATCCCCTCTTAATAGAGGGGAAAAATATTAATCTTTCTCACTCTTTCACTCTCTCACCACTATCCCCTACCTACTATCACCCACCACCTATTTTATCAATCTGCACCTTCAAATTTTTCTTTACTTTCGGGTTTTCCAACAAATTTTATTTCTATCTTTACAGGTTTAATATACTTTTTAACTAACGTTTTTGTATTTTTCACGTTAAGTTTATCAAACAAAAATTCAAACTTTTTTTGTAATTCTTCAGATATAGACTTACGAATAGGTTCATCCAATGACCACAATTGTTTTTTGAACACTCCAAGCGCTTTCTTTCTTGTTTTATAAATAAATTGTTGATCAGTATCAGTAGGTTTACGTTCATCTTTACATTTATCCATAAGATAAGCGTAAATTTCTTCCTTTAATTCTTTAGGGAACATCGGGTTGTCAAAAATCATATTTTGAAATTCTGTAGCAAGATGTATTTCTAAAGTTCCCACTTTAGGAAATTTGTCAAACAATTCTGCAGGCAACGTGCTTGCTCCGTGTTGAACACAACCTGCTAAATTATACTTTTCTCGTGCAAGTTTGGTAAGTTTCTCAATAGTATCAAAATCTAATTTAACTTTTGCAATAGACCCGTCAGGCATAGGAACACCACCATGTGTTGTCCCAGTTTGAATAGCTAATTTTGTGATACCTTTCATTCCCGCTGGTAAGAGTTTATTGTATCCTTCCATATACGCTATTAAATCTTCTTCAGTAGAATTTTTTGTTCCAATTTCGCCAATTTCGCCACCAAGGTTTATTTCTATACCTTTGGGTTGTAGTGCTCTGACATATTCTGTCAACTGGAATGCTAAAGTATAATTATCTTTTTGTTGTTCATCTAAATTAGGTTTGCTTTCATCAACTAAAGTAGAAGTGTCAAGGTCAATGTTATAAAAGCCTGCTGAAATAGAATTTTTTATTATTTGTTTAATACTTTCCAACTCCTTTTGCGGGTCTTCTTTATACTTTTTTGCGTTAACTTGGAAATGGTCCCCTTGTAAAAATATTGGCATATCATAACCTTCCTTAATCGCTGCGGATAATATAACGGAAGAATATTCTTCCGGCGGCTGGTTTGTATACCCCATTTCAGAACGTGCAATTTCTAATATCAACACTCCAACATCAAGTTTGTTCGCAGCACGAAAGATCGCTCTTGCAGTATCATATGCCATCCCACGAACATTTATCGCAGGAACTGTAAACCCTGAGATTTCGCCTTTACCTATTGCAATATACAAATCATAAATACTTGACGGTATCAACCCTAATTCTTGTGCAATTTTGTGAATCAAGGTATAACAAAACGGTTTAACTTCAGGATTGCCAAACACTGCAGTCCATACTAAATCGTCTATAACTTTTTCTCTTAAAATTTTTATATCAGTTATTTCTATAGTATCGTCGGTATATTTTATGCAAGGTTTTATTTTTTCTTTTATCTCTGCTATACTAGAATAACAATTCATTTTACCCCTCCTTGTTTAACAAAATTGAAGTTACTTTAATAAATTCTATAAATAATTTTCAATATTTCAAATAAATTGTGAGCTGAACATAATACAGGTGTTATAAATTACTTTTATTTCGTTTTCGTTGCAAAACTTTATTGCTGGTTCACTTTCTGCTCCTGGTTGTAGCCATACATATTTTATACCTTTTTGCAAACATTGGCTAACCACTTGTTCGGTTACTTGTGGTGGTGTTACTATAACTGCTACATCAACGCTAAAAGGTAAACTTAAAATTGAAGGATAACACTTTAACCCTTCTACTTCTTTTATATTTGGATTAACTGGATAAATTTCGTAACCATTATTTTTAAGATGCAGTAATATTTTGTAAGCATACTTAGACTCATTTCTAAACGAACCAACTATTGCAAAACTTTTTTTAGACAAAATTTCTTTTATTAATTGTGTATCCATTTGTTTTATGATTAAAGATAAGAAAAACTTTACGAAGATAACAAAAATTTTTAAGATAAATGGTGGAGGTGGCGGGAATTGAACCCGCGTCCAGGAAAGTAAACTATACCTGATCTACAAGTTTAGATGGATATTAACCTCTCGGCAACAGTTGACCTCCATCGGGGTACTGTTGCCAAAGTTTTTGTATAATATTTCCTTTACTCTGCCCAAAAACAAACAGAGTAAAGTATCCTGAATTGTTCCCGTCAGGAACGGTAGCCTATGCCTTTCATCCTACAAATATAGGCGTCTTTGTAGGATATAGCTGCTAATTAAGCAGCATATGCATAAGTGTTTGCACTTTTTGTGCAGCCGATTTTTATAGTGGCCCTTCGGCTAACCACTACTTGCACAGGTATAGTTTTAACTTCCTGTCGAACCCTTTCACCCCCAAATTTTTAAAAAATCTTAACCCACTCTTAAACTTTCAAAGAATTTTTTGATTAATTTTTGTGCTTGTGGTTTACAAATACCTCCTATAACTTCAATCCTGTGGTTTAGTTGTGAATTATTTACAATATTTAAAACACTTTTGCAAGCACCAGATTTAGGTTCTTCTGTTGCATAAACAAGTTTTCTTATCCTTGCATAAACCATTGCACCAGCGCACATCGGACACGGTTCTAAAGTTACATATATATCACAATCTGTTAGACGATAATTTTTCAACTTTTTTGCTGCTTTTCTTAAAGCAAGGATTTCTGCATGAGCAGTAGGGTCGTTCAAGGTTATGTTAAGATTATGAGCACGGGAAATTATTTTGTTATCTTTTACAACTACAGCACCTACCGGAACTTCATTTTTTCTTGCAGCAATTTTAGCTTGTTTTAACGCTTCTAACATAAATTTTTTATGAAGTGATGTATTGTTCATTTAGGCTCTAACAAAAATTCAGATTTTGTTTTACCACGTTAGCGATAACATGGTAAGATAAAATTCAATTTTTATTTTGAATGTTGGACAATGTTTAATATTTATTTAAACGGAGATAATTTAGCTAAAGTTATTTTGTAAACCATTTTTTGTTTTTTTCTATAACTTTTTAATATTCCTGCTTTTCTGAGTTTCAAAATATGACGAGAAACTGTCATCAACGGAAGTTTTAGTAATAACGCTACTTCAGTTACACATAAACCATCTTTATGTTCTAATAACACTTTAAGTATCTTTTAACCTTTTTTTGAAACTCAGTGCACGACATATTTTTATTATATCTTCTATTGTAATTTTTGTAATTTTATTTTTCATACCATGTTATCGCTAACGCGGTAAGATAAAAAATTTATAATTTTAATTTTTGAATTTTTTCAGCAGCATCGGTTAAGCCTAATTGTATTAATTTATCTTTTTTAGGTATACCGGTTGACTTGTCCCAACCACGAAGTTCATAATATTCGTTTAACATTTCCTCAAGGTATACTACATGACCTTTGGCACGTTTTGACGGCGATTTTTCTTTTAACAACCGTTGTGGTAAAGTATCGTCCTTACGTCTTATTCCACAAAGTATGTCATAACAACGTTCTAAATTATAAATTCGTTCTCCAATCTTTTTTAGTTTATACTCATCAATATCCATACCGGTAGCATATTTTATTCCTTCAGCAAGTTCTTCCCAGTAAAGTGCTGGTGGAAACATTGTCCCAAACTTGCATACTACAGAACTGTCTATCACAGCACAAAAATCTTCCCCATCTTTTACTACCATTGGTTTATATTTTATTTTAGTTCCGTCAACAATTTCAGGCAATTTGTCTTTCCCGTAACGTTTAATTGCTTCGCCAGGATAGCCTGTTTCGTCAATAGTAGGGAAACCTTTTAAATGGTCAGCACCACGAGTAGAAGTTACTTGTGCAAGTCCCATGGATTGTTGAGCTCTACCATCTTGAGCAGGTATTTCTTGTCCTTTGACATGCATTGCGTAATATTCAGTTTTAGGACCTAACATTTTTGACAACCTTGCTACACCTTCAGCAAGCATATCGCCACAACCTTTACGATAAGCAATTTTTTTTACCAGTTCAATCATTGTTTCATAATTACCCCAGGATAAATCGTGCCCATCAAACTGTTTTGGTGAGACAAGTTTTTTCTCGTTAAGTTCCATAATAAACGCAATTACACCACCAGTAGAAATTGTATCAAGACCATATTCGTTACACATTCGGTCTAATTTAATGATAGATTCAAGATTGCTGTTGTCACATTTAGAACCTAAAGCAGAAATTGATTCGTATTCTAACGATACAGTAGTCACTCCACTAAAAGGTCCTTTAGAGACAGTATAATATTTATCACAACCTATTGGACAAGTGAAACATGCAAGATGTCTTGTAACGAACTCTTTTTGCAACCTTTGTGAACCTATCTGGTCAACATAATCACAATGTCCTTGTTGAAAATTTCGTGTTGGGAATCTACCTATTTCGTTCATAAGTTCTACAAGTGCAGGTGTGCCATATTTACTTTCACCTTCGGTAAACTCGTTTGTTCTAACCATATTTTGTGCTTTTTTAGCCGAGGCATAAAATTTTTCCGGTTTCCATACTTCCACTTTACCATACCCTCGTACTGCTATTGCTTTAAGATATTTAGAACCCATCACTGCACCCATTCCTGACCGTGCAGCAGAACGGCCATAGGTTACCATTATACAAGCGTAACGGACTAAATTTTCTCCTGCTGGACCTATACATAAAACTTTAATTTGGTCATCATTATAAGTTTTACGAATAATTTCTTCAGTTTCAAAAGTATTCTTACCCCAGAGATGTTCCGCAGAAAGAAGTTTAATTTCATCTTGTTCAATAAACAGATAAACAGGTTCTTTTGATTTTCCTTCAATAACAATAAAATCGTATCCGGCAAATTTTAGTTCTGGAGCAAAAAATCCGCCACTGTTTGCGTCACCGTAAATATTTGTTAAAGGAGATTTTGATATTATAGCGGTTCTACCTGCAGATGGCCAAACAGTACCTGACAACGGTCCTGTAGCAATTATTAATTTATTTTGTTCAGACAACGGTTCAGTATTTGCTGGAACTTCTTCCCACAAAGTTTTTATTCCGAACCCTGACCCGCCAAGAAAGTTATCTTGCCAGTCAAGCGGTGTTGAAAGTACTGAAATTTGTTTTTTTGTAAGGTTTACCCGTATATATTTGTTTGTATAACCAAAATATTTTTTCATTTTTTTCTCCTCGTTTTATCTTATTAAAGTTTCATAATGTTTACCTAATTTTTGTATTCTGTTATAAATTTCTTTTTTAACATAAGAAGAAATTTCTTCTTCTTTAAGAACTTTTATAGCCTGGTAGGGACACATTTTTTCACACTGTGCCACAGCTGGTTCTAAAGAATATGTTTGACATAAGTCACATTTCCGTGCTACGCCAAGTTCTGCAACATAACCAATTCCGCCAAACGGACAACTTAAAACACACATCTTACATCCTAAACATTTTTCTACATCATGTATTACAACACCTTTCTTTTCATCTTTAGTAATAGCTCCGTTTAAACATACTTCCATACATAATGGTTTACTACATTGTTGACATACTATAGGGAAATTTTTTCCTTCTTTTTCGTTTTTAAACACTACAATAGCTGACCTCGTCGGAGAAAAAGATTTATCCCAACGAAATGAACATACCATTTCACAAGTCCTACAACCACGACATTTTTCAAAATCAATATATAGATACATATGTTTCCTCCTTATTATTTTGTAATTATTTCTTTAATTTCTCCGTCAGACAAATATATAACAACATCACCATATTTTGTAAGTTCAATATTATGTGTTGCAACTAACACAGTCATACCAAAAAGTTCAATAAAATTTTTCAACAAAGTAACTATATTTATTGCATTTGTATGGTCAAGATTACCTGTAGGTTCGTCTGCAATAAGTAGTTTAGGTTTATTAACCAATGCACGAGCTAACGCAACACGTTGTTGTTCACCACCGGAAAGTTCATAAGGGTAACGGTCTAATAAATGTTCTATACCTAAGATTTTAATATATTCATATATAAACTTACCTTCTTGAGAGTAAGGATTTATTTTTTTATCCACAACACCTTTTTTCATCCAGTAAGGAAGCAAGATATTTTCTTTTACTGTAAGTGTTTCTAAAAGGTAATGATATTGAAACATAAAACCAATATTAGTAATACGCATTTTACTTAACATATTTGTGTCTTTATAATCAATCTTGTGGTTTAAAAAAAATACTTCTCCACACGTAGGTGTGTCCATAAGTCCTATGATATGTAACAAAGTGGATTTTCCCACACCCGAAGGACCACAAATAAAAACAAAACTTTTTTCTTTTAATGTTAAACTTATGTTCTTTAATACAAAACTTTCGGATTGTGAATATCTTTTAGCTACAGTGTTTAATTTAACAATTTCGTTGTTATCCATACCGTATAATTTCTAACGGGTCAAATTGTGAAATTTTTCTTGCAGGATAGATAGAAGCAACAAACCCTACAAATGTCGCAATTGAAAGTATCAAAATTATATCTGGAATAGAGAAATATACAGGGATTTTGTCAATGTAATAAATTTCTTTAGGTAATTTTATAAATTGATATTTTTTTATTAACCAGCTAAGTATAAAACCAAGAAAACTTCCTGAAACTATACCAGTCACGTTAAGTATCATTCCGTTTATAAAAAATATTTTAAGAATTTCATTTTTAGTAGCACCCATGGACATTAAAATTCCTACATCTTTACTTTTTTGTATACCAGTAAACAGAATATTTGTAATGATTATAAAACATGCAACAATTATTGTTAAACTTACAACTATAATCATTACAATTTTTTCTAATTTCAATGCTGAAAACAAATTATAATTTAATTGTTCCCAAGAAAGAACTTTGTAAGCAAACCCTAACAGATTTTGTAATTTATTAACCACAACATGTAAATATTTATCGTTTTTTAATTTTATACCATATCCTTGGACTGCAATAAGTTCTCCTGTTGAAGAATCTGTAAAAATTTCTCTTGCAGTATAATAATTTATATAACAGAGATTACTGTCATATTCATAAATTCCGGAACGGAAAATCCCTTGAACAACAAACTTTTGTGTCATTGGTAATGTTCCAAAAGGAGTATAAACCTGAGTAGGTAAAACCATGACTATCTCATCTCCAACTGACAAATACATATTTTTAGCGAGTTCTTTTCCTACTAAGATACCAAATTTGTCAATTGGATTACCTTTTTTCTCAAGAATAGTTTTATCTATATCAATAATAGACTGTTCTTTAAAATAATCAATACCCTTGACTACTGTGGTATATACAATATCTTTATTTTTTAATATCACCTGACTATAAATAAATGGTGAAAAGTTAGCTATTTCTTGAAAATGTTCAAATTTTTCTTTAGGTATATCTGTTCTACCTGTAATAATAATATGTGGATACATCAACATCAACCGTAACCGTATCTCACGATGAAATCCTGTCATTATCCCGACGGTGACAATAAGTGATGCTACACCTATACAAATACCAACTACAGCTACAATTTTTGATATATAAGAAAAAATTTTGTTTTTTTGAGGTTTAATATATCTTAAGGCAAGAAACGTAGAATATTTCATATTTCATTTTTTATTGGTTTTAGTAAAGGGAACAATATTACATCACGGATGGAATTATTGTTCGTCAATACCATACATAAACGGTCAATCCCGATACCAAGTCCGCCTGCAGGAGGCATACCGTATTCCAATGCTGTAATAAACTCTTCATTAAGAACCATTTTTTCTTCTTGTGTAAGTTGTTGAGCGAACCGTTCACGTTGTTCTATAGGGTCGTTAAGTTCGCTATACGCATTGGCAATTTCTTGTGCTGCAATATAAAATTCAAACCGTTCTACAAATTTTTTATTTTCAGGCTTGTATTTGGCCAATGGTGAAAGTTCAGATGGGTAATCAATTACAAACGTTGGGTTGATAAGATTCGGTTGTATATATTTTTCAAACACAGAATCAATAAGTTTTTTCTTACTTCTTTTAGTTTTTGTACCGTCAGGCTGTAATTCGTAAATTTCTATACCTAAATTTTTGTATGTTGTTTCATCAACTTTTTCGTCAATAAATTTTGATAAAGGTATTGTAACATACTTATCAAACAATTCTTCTAAAGAAAATTTTTGAAAATTGTTTATTTCAATAGTATAATTTTCTCCTTCTTGGAATGAATATTGAATCTTTTCAGTAATCCCCAAATTCTTGCAACAGGTCAGAAAAATTTCTTTAGTAAGTTCCATCATGTCGTTATAATCTGCATACGCTTGATATATTTCTACCATAGTGAACTCAGGATTGTGAAACCTATCAATTCCTTCATTTCGGAAAGATTTCCCAAGTTCATAAATTTTTTCAAACCCACCTACAAGTAACATTTTCAAATACAATTCAGGTGCTATACGAAAATAAAACTCTTCAGCTAACGCGTTATGATATGTTTTAAAAGGTCGTGCAATAGCACCGCCAGGATAAGGTTGGATCATAGGTGTTTCAACTTCAAGAAACCCTTTTGAATTCAACAGTTCTCTAATAGTAGAAATAATTTTATTTCGTGCAATGAAAGTATTAACGGTTTGTGGGTTCGTAATTAAATCAAGATATCGTTGACGGTAGCGTGTTTCAATATCTTTTAACCCGTGCCATTTTTCAGGTAATGGCCGCAGAGATTTACATAACAATGTATATTTTTTTATATTCAAAGTAAGTTCACCAGTTTTTGTTCTAAAAGGTTCTCCTTCAACACCTATTATATCACCAAGGTCTATAAGTTCACTAAAAATTTCAAATTCTTTCTCTCCAAGAACATCTTTCCTTAAATATATTTGCAATTTTCCTGTAATATCCTGAATATGACAAAAAACACTTTTACCCATTTCACGACGCAAAATTAATCGTCCTTTAGTAACAATATTACAAGTTTCCACTTGACCATTTTGTAAATATGAGAATTGCTGTATAATAGAAGCGATATCGTGACTAACAGAAAACTTGTTTGGATAAGGGTTAATGTTTAACTGCTGAAGTTTTGTTAGTTTATCTTTTCTTATCTTTATAAGTTGATAAATAGGTTGTCTAGTAGTTAGTTCCATATTCATGTTCCATGTTGCCAAGAAGTTAAATATTTTTTCTGTTTATTTGTTAAGACATCTATCTTTATTCCCATAGATTTAAGTTTTAATTGAGCAATTTCTAAATCAATTTCTTCTGGTACAGGATACACTTGTGGCAAAAGTTCTACATTTGTAATTTTTTTTCTTGCTACTTTTACGAGATATTCTACACACAATGCCTGGTTTGAAAAAGACATATCCATTACTGCAGCAGGATGTCCCTCTGCAGCTGCAAGGTTTATCAATCTTCCTTCGGCTAATACATAGATTAATTTTCCATTTTTTAATTTATACTCTTCTACGAAAGGACGAATTATTCTTCTTGAGACAGCGATTTTTCTTAACCCTACAAGGTTTAATTCAACATTAAAATGGCCTGAATTACACACAATAGCTCCTGATTTCATTTTTAAAAAATGTTTTGTATCAATTACATTTATATCTCCGGTGACAGTGACAAAAATATCTCCTATTTTTACTGCTTCATTAAGTGGCATTACACGAAACCCGTCCATTACTGCTTCTAAAGCTTTTACAGGGTCAACTTCACATATTATAACATCACATCCCATACCTTTTGCTCTTATGGCAACACCTTTACCACAAAAACCATAACCACAGACTACAAACTTTTTACCTGCATACAAAACATTAGTTGCTCTCAAAATACCGTCTATAGTAGATTGTCCTGTACCGTATCTGTTGTCAAACAAATGTTTAGTTTTTGCATTGTTTACTGCTATAATTGGATATTTTAACACACCTTCTTTAGCCATTGCTTTTAACCTGATTACTCCTGTAGTAGTTTCTTCGGTACCGCCGATAACTCCGTCAGGTTTATAAGGAGGACAATGTAACGTAGTGACAAGATCGGCACCATCGTCCATTGTGATTACAGGTTTTGTTTCTAATACGGATTTTATATGTGAGTAATAAGTTTTACGATCTTCACCTTTAATTGCAAAAGTTGGTATTTGCCAATATTTTACTAACGCTGCTGCTACATCATCTTGAGTAGATAACGGGTTAGAAGCACAAACTGCTACATTCGCTCCAGCAGTTTTAAGTGTGATTACAAGATTAGCAGTTTCTGCAGTTACATGTAAACAACAACCCAAATTTATACCTTTTAACGGTTTTTGTTTTTTAAACCGTTCTCGGATAAGGTTTAACACAGGCATTTCTCGAGAAGACCATTCTATTTTTAATTTCCCCTCTTTAGATAATTTTATATCCCTAATATCATATTTCATTTTATGATTTTCCTTTCTATGAAACTATACTTTTGAAAGTTTACTTAATAATTCATCTTGTGCATCAAGTTTCTCCCAAGTGAAAACATCATAATCTTCCCTACCAAAATGACCATAAACAGCAGTTTTTTGGTAAATAGGCCTTAACAATTTTAAATGTTCTATCATCCCTTTTGGAGATAAAGGAAATACTTTACGAATAAGTTTTGCAAGTTTTTCATCAGATATTTTACCTGAACCAAAAGTGTTTACCATTATAGCTACAGGTTCTGTTAAACCTATACAATAGGATAGTTGTACCAGACATTCTTCAGCAAGTCCTGCATGAACAATATTTTTTGCAATATATCTCGCCATATAGGAAGCAGAACGGTCAACTTTTGTAGGGTCTTTACCTGAAAATGCACCGCCTCCATGAACTGCCCAACCACCATATGTGTCCACGATAATTTTTCTTCCTGTCATACCTGTATCTGACTGTGGTCCTCCTATAACAAACTTACCGGTACCATTAATTGTTATTTTAGTGTTTTTATCATAATATTCTCCTAACACAGGTTTTATAACTTTTTGTATAATTTCTTCTTTTGCATCTTCACACATATATTTCCCATCTTTAGTCACCACTTCATTTGTATGTTGTGCTGCAATAACAACATAATCCACACGAACAGGTTTACCATCACGGTATTCTACAGTAACTTGTGATTTTCCATCAGGTCCTAAGTATGGGATAATTTTTTTCTTTCTTACTTCGGCAAGTTTTTGTACGAGTTGATGTGCCAACATTATTGGTAACGGCATATATTGTTTTGTTTGTTTATTTGCATAACCAAACATTGACCCTTGATCTCCAGCACCAATTTTTCTACCACGGTTTACTCCTTGAGCAATGTCAGGAGATTGAGCATGGATTGCATTTAAAATAGCGATTGTTTGATAATCAAAACCATATTCTGGAGAAGTATAACCTATATCTTTTACAAGTTCACGAACAAGTTGATGAATATCTACATATCCAGTCGTAGTAATTTCGCCTCCAACTATTACTAAACCCATAGTAACAAATGTTTCACAGGCAACTCGAGAATTTTTATCTTGTTTTAAACACGCGTCTAATACTGCATCAGATATCTGGTCACAAACTTTATCCGGATGACCTTCGGCTACCGATTCCGAAGTAAATAACATATTTTTAGGATACATAACAAACTCCTTTCTAATAAAATAACTATTTATGTTTTTGTTTTATTTCAATCACTGTTCCTTCAAACATTGTAATACTTTCAGAAACTGTTGCTGAATTGCCTATTATACACGAATTCAAACTTACATTAGATTTCACTGTTACTTTTGACCACAAAATAGAATCTTTTACTTTTACATAATCTCCAAATCTTGTCATATTACCTACCACTGTATAGTCGCCAATTATACATTGTTTACCTATAACTACATTATCACCAATTACCACTGGTGGTACAAGTTTAACCGAACTTGACAGTTTTGTATTTTTCCCAACCCATACACCAGGTTCAATTTGTTCGCCTGAAATGGTGATATTTATTTTCCCATCAAGACAATCACGTTGTGCATTTCTATATTCTTGAAGATTCCCTACATCACACCAGTATTCAGACATTACATAACCGTACACAGCTAAACCTTTACTAACAAGCAGCGGTAATAAATCATGACCAAAATCATAAAATTTATTTTTAGGTATATACTTAAAAATTTCTGGTTCAAATACGTAAATCCCAGTATTAACAAGGTTTGAATATATACTTTCCCAAGAAGGTTTTTCTAAAAAATTTTTTACTTTAAAATCTTTGTTAATAATTACCAAACCGTAATCTAATTTTGCTGATATTTCTTTAAGTGCAACAGTTGCAATTGCTTTTTTCTGTTTATGAAATTTTACCAACTTTGTAAAATTTATATCACTTAACCCATCACCAGAAGTAACAACAAAAGTATCATTAAAAAATTTTTCTTGAAGTTTTACTCCACCTGCAGTACCTAAAAGTGTTTTTTCATAAGAATATTTTATTTCCACACCCCATTTTTTCCCATCACCTAAATATTTAACTATCATTTTTGGATAATAATGTAAATTTACTACAATTTTCTCTATTCCATGAGCAACAAGATTTTTCATCAAATGTCCTATTACAGGAGTGTTAATTATCGGAACTAACGGTTTTGGGATATGATAAGTTAATGGTCTTAACCGTGTACCAATACCCGCTGCCATAATAAACGCTTTCATAACACTAATATGCCCCTTTTTTGGTAAATATAGCGTAAATAGTTTTAAAAATAATTTTTAAATCCAAACCTAATGACCAGTTTTCTATATAATAAAGGTCAAGGGCTAACATTTCATCAAACCCAACATCTGCACGGCCAGAAATTTGCCATAAGCCAGTCAACCCCGGCAATGTCATTAACCTTTTTTTTGCTTTAGAGTCATAGAAACTTACTTCTTCTACGATTTGAGGTCGTGGCCCTACAATGCTCATTTCACCTTTTAATACATTAAAAAACTGTGGTATTTCGTCAATACTCCATCTCCGTAGAAACTTGCCTACACGAGTTACTCGTTTGTCATTTTTTAACTTTAACACTTTATCTCCTCGGACACTATATTTTAACAATTCCCACCATTTGCTATGTGCATCTTTTACCATGGTCCTAAACTTGAAACAATTTATAATTCTATTTTTCAGTCCAACACGTTTACTTACATATATAGGCGAACCTTCACTATCCAAAACTATCATAAGAGAAATAAATATTGCTGGAATAAAAAAGATTGATAAGACAATTATAGAAACTACAATATCAATCACCCTTTTGGTAAAAAAGTTTACTGAAGAAAACACTACTGGTCTTAAAGTGACAACAGGAACTCCTAACGTAGAATCAATGGCTACTTCTGAAAGTTTAAACGGCATATCTAACCAAAGTTTCATATCTATATTTTTACTGTCAAGTTCGGGTAATATATTCTGGAACATTTCAGTATTAAACACAAAATAGTCTACGATCAACTCTGTTATATTTTTAGTAGTTACAAATTTTATAATATCATCAGCAGTAATGTTTAACCCGTCAGAAGATAAAAAGAAACTTTTAACAGATTTGTTTTTCGCAACTAATTCTTTTATTTTCTTTAGCATTTTTTCGTTACCAACAACACCTATTTTAGGTTTACCAAATATATATTTTGAATATTTAACATAACCGATATTTATTACCCAGTGCCATAAAGAGATAAAAAATGTATTTACTATTATTACCACCAACATAAACAATCGTGAATATTCATAACCACGATAAAAAAAACTTACTGCCATCATCAATATCCCAATAATAATACTACCTTTTAGTACTGTGATAAATTCGTCTATGGCTTGTAATATTTGTTTTTTATAATATCCACAATAAAAATAACTCAGCAACACCACAGCAGTAAAAAAAGGAAGAAACTTATAATAAATTAAAATATCAGGAATACCTTTTACCGGCGGGAATATACTGACAAACAGTTTGTTATAAAATCGTATGTAGTATGCTGTAATAAAAGACAATATACTTAATCCTAAATCTCCAAACAATTTTATACTAATATATATCCGCCACAGAATATTTCTTTTCACCATAAGCTTATTTTTTACAAATTTTTTTTAATAATATCAACAATTTCTG
>CALJEJ010000060.1 GCA_938074745.1 uncultured Endomicrobiia bacterium | reverse complement strand
TTCACCATTACTGAAACTTCAGTTTCTCTTGTTTTCACCTGTGGTGGAACACCAGGCGTGGATATCCTCGGAATACTTACTGAAGGTTTCACTGTCAACGTAATCCACCCATCTGGACTCACAGTAGGAGTAACAGTAAGTTTTACACCGGCATCTACAAATTCCCAAACGTCCTGAGTAGTAACTCCTCCACCAGGACCTGTCTGCTGTGAGACAATGGTAGTTTTATAAGGAATTTTTTCTCCAGCAATAATTGTTGCAGTTTTGTTATTCATTGTTGTAACTCGTGGGTTAGATAAAACTTTCGCTTTACCTTGAGTTACTAACATCGCAAGTTTACCGGTTAAACTTAACACATCTGTGACATGACCAAATCTGAAGATTACACTGCTGTCAGGAATCTGCAAGCCAGCACCTGCACCAAACTGGGTTACCTGTAATCTATCTGCAGTTCCACCACCCGCTGCAATTTTTACTCCTGAAGGGAGGGTTTGTTCTGGTGTAGTGTAAGTTACTTTACTACCCGGCGAAACAGATAAATTTGTCATTGACCAATCTATCCCTAACTGGTTTAAATCGTCTAAAGTAATATCAATTACCTGAGCTTCTATTGACACTTGATAAGGTTTAATATCTAATTTTTTTATCCATTCTTCTATATATCTTAACCCTTCCTCACTTTCAGTAACAATTAATGAATTTGTCCTTTCATCAACATTAATAACACCTTTGGTTCTACCTTCGGCTACACGAATAGCATCTAATTGTTGTTTTACATCTTTTGCTACAGCATAGTTTAACGGGAAAATTTTTGTATACACTACTTGTTGAGTTCTTTCTTGTTCAATTACTTGTGGTGTTGCTACTCTAATTATATTTTCTGAAACAGGAACGTATACTAATTTACTAATACGCAAAATATTTTCAAATGCTTTATCAAAAGGAACATTTTTTAAACTGATGGTAATTCTACCTGTAACATCAGGACCATATATTATGTTTATTCCAGATTTTATTGCAAGCATCTGTAAAACATCCGGAATGTCTGCATCGTCACATTCTAATGTTACTAACATTTTAGGTAAAGAAAATTGTTTTTCTTCTTTTCGTGCAGGTTGTTCTGAAAGTTTTCTTTTTTCTGTTTTTACCTCAGAAGTTTCTTTTTTAATTTTCTCTCCTGAAACTACAGTTGTATCTTTTTTTGCTGTTAACTCTGAAGAAGTAGCCAGTTCAGACGACCCTTCAGTTACTCTATCAACAAGTTTAAGAGTCTCTTTTTCTTTAATAGGTTGCTCTATAGATTCAGCAGAAGTGTCTTGTTGTGAAAAAGTGTTTAATACAATTTTAGTTATATTATCTTCAGTAGCAATTGTATAATTAACTTTTTTATACAAATCTACTACCACACGGACTATTTTCTGTGGTGTTGTTTTAAACTGTTTTGTTCTTACTTGTTTTATATTTTTATTTTCCTGTTCTGGAAAAACGGTTTCTTTATCAAACTTTAGTTCACACTTTTTTATATCAACAACAATTCTTGGCGGGTCAGTTAAGAAAAAATCTTTAGTTTGTGGTGTTGATTTAAATTTAAGCATCACAGTAGCAGGGTCTAATATGACTATATCATTTAACTCATTTATTTCAGATGAAATTTGATTTTCAGCAGTTGATGACTGCAACACTTCTTGTGTAAAACTGTTTTGAGGAATGATACTAAAGAACACGATAATTGATATATACAAAACAAATCTTTTATTTAACATCATATCTTTTATATTCCTCCTATTTATTTTTTTCCTCAGGTAAGTAATATTCTTTGTAATAATTGTCTTCTGAAACCAATATAGCACCGCGAGGTGTTGCTGAACCTTCTTTATATAATAACCTACCTGTAATTCCTTTAACTAACCTGTTTTGACTATCATAAAGTCTACCATTTACAAGAAGATAACTACCTATAGGACTTGAAAACAACGCTATCTTATCTTTTTTGTCTACAATAACTCCTTTAATTTGTAAAATTCCTAACCCTGGAACAACAGCTTCTTTAGTTAAACCTAATTTTGCTTTAGCCATTTTCTCAGGAGAAACTGGAATAAACGGGTCACGGTATATTAGTCCTTCATAGATATATTTTTTCCTCTCTACCATAGGTACTGCTGTTATAGGTTCGGAACTAACCTCTATTTTTTTAATTGCCCCTACTTTTTTCTCTACAGGGAGTTTTTCTTTTCTACTGCAAGAAAATAAAATAACCAACAAGAACAATATTAATTTATTTTTCATTTATCAGTAATCTCCAAGTTATTTTAATGCGTAGGCATAAAGTATAAAAGTGCCTGTTACAGAATTTTCTTTATCCCCAGTATAATTCAATACTAAATTTTTTGATGCAAAAATTCTTTTTTCCTGCGCTATTGCTGCTAAAAATTGGCCTAGATTATGATAACTCGCTGTAAAAGAAATAGAAAAAGGTATTTCATTATATTGTGGTGGTGAAGTATCTATTGACTGATATGAGAGTGTCTGCAACTTAATACCAAAATATTGCGATACTTTGCTTATAATTTTTATCAATTCAGGAAGATTAACTTCTTTAGGCACTTTTTTTTCTAATTCAGCAATTTCTAATTCTAACCTTTTAGTTTCACTTTGTAATAAAGGTAACTGCGATTTCGCAATTTCAGCTTCTGTAACTTTCTGTTGTTTCTCGCTTATCATCCTTTTTGTCTCAGATATTTTTTTATTCACAGGTGCTAACACAATTTTAAAAAAAATGTAAACATAAAACAAAATCCCTATACAAATAAATATCAGTATCTGTTGTTCTTTTTTCATTACTGTAGTGCCTGTTGAACTGAAGGGATATAATTAAATTCTAACACAAAATTATGTAGTTCATATTTATCTTGCTGAGAAATATTTATAGGACCAAGTTTCACATCATGAAATCTCGGAGATTGTTCTAAGTTTGAAATAAAATCTGCTATTGCAAACTTATCGTATGAATTACAGTTTAAATTCACTCTTATAGAACCGATAGTTCTTTCAGTAGACAAATTTACAGAAGTATTTAAAGAAACTAACCATACACCATCAGGCAGAACTTTCAACAAATCTGACATAAATATAGGATATATTAATGCGTTATTTTGCAATTGTTCAACGAGCTGTTTTTTAGCTTCTAGAGTTGATTTTTTATTTTTTAACTGTTCTACTTCATCTACAACTATTTTTAACTCTTGTAACTTTTTATCAAGTAAAATTACTTCCTTTTTAAGTGCGGAACTTGCTGACAACCGAGAAATGTAAACCACAGCTGAAATCAACACTACTACTATAACACCAACAATTGCTAAACTTATAATTTCTTGAAGTTTTTGTTTTTCTATAATCTCATTAGGTAAAAGATTTATGTTTACCATAATCTATATTTACCTTCTCATTGCCAAACCTGTAGCAACAGCAAAAATAGGTCTTAATTCTTGAGGAATTTTATCTGCTGCTTCTATTTTTTTCATTGGGTCTAAAAGTTCTACTGGCAATTTAAACTCTTGTGATAAATAATCACATAAATTTTTTATTACACTACCACCACCGCTAACATATATCTTAGACAAAACTTTTTGTTCTCCTTTTTGGAAATAATAAAAATCAATAATTTTATGTAATTCTGAAATCAATTCTTTTAACACAGCAGTAAGATTTTTAGTAAATAATAGTTCGGTTTTCCTATCTTCCTGAAGATATTTTTCTTTATCTTCCTCTTTTAATATAATCCCGTGGTCTTTTATAAGAGAATCAATCTGTGTCATATTTTCTATTTGTTGGATATTTTTTATACTTTGCCGAATATATTCCATACCTAAAGTAAGGTCACGACTAACTCGTGTAACACCATCTTCTACAATACTTACATTTGTTATATTAGCCCCTATATTTACAATACAAACAACATCGTTTTGTATATCATAATTATATTTTAATACTGTCTCCAGAGCAAACACATCCACATCTATATATTTAGGTGTAAGGTTACATTCTTTTAACAAATCTAATTTTGAATTAATAACCTCTTTTCTTACTGCTACTAACACAATTTCATTTTTTTTGATCCCCTCGTCTATCACTTCAGCGATTATATCAAACCCAAGATTTACTTCTGAGATTGGAAACGGAATAAACGGTTCTGCTTCTATATTTATTGATTTAGCGATTTCTTCTTTGGTCATTATTGGAAGTTTTATATACCTTATCACAACAGAAGGGCCTGAAACAGATACTGCTACTTTTCTACTTAAACCTATGTTATTTGAATAAAAATTTTTAATTGTCTGAACAACTACAGGATTTCTTGTTTCAGGCAATGTGTCAGCAGAAACTATATTATCAGGTAAATTAAGGAGAGCCCATTTATTAAGTTTAAAAGTATTTTTAGAAATCGGGGTCAAAAATACAATCTTTATATTTTTTGAGCCAATATCTAATCCTACTACATTTTTAGATAAAAAATTAAAACTCATGATTTGAAAATATATAAAAATAATTTTAAAAAATCAA
>CALJEJ010000059.1 GCA_938074745.1 uncultured Endomicrobiia bacterium | reverse complement strand
TCTATTGTAGAACTTGTTTCATATCCAGATGTAGACCATTCAAAAACACAACAATTTCTAAGTTTTTCTTTACAAGAAGTTAAAGATAAACTTAATAAAATAGAATTTATATTTAATGTATTTAGAAAACATCTTGGAGTTAAAAATTTTAGTTTAGAAAAATTTCCTATATTAACAGTTTCGTCTTTAACTAATTTAGAAAGCGAACTTATTGATAAATATTATACCTTCGTTGAAAATATTGACATTGAAATAAGAAGGTTAGAGTCAGAACTACAACTGTTGAACAACAAATTGCAATTATTAAACAACTATAGTGGTTTGGACATAAACATTGCCAAGGTCAGAAATTTAAAAAATGTATTTATTAAATTCTACAAAACCGAAATAAAAAAATATTCAATTTTATCTCGTAAACTCAAAGAAACAACGTCTGCTGATATATTGTGGGAAAAAAAGGTTAAAGAAAAAATATATTTTGTTTTGTTAGTCCATAAAAATGATATAGAAAAAATTTCGTCATTTATAAAAGAATATTCTATAGACGAAATTTTGCTTACTGAATTAGGAGTTAATACTACAATAGATGAAGAGATACACAAAATTTTAAAAGTTACTGAAGATACACAATTTCAAATTGATAAACTAAAACAAGAAATAAAAAATTTTTATAATTCAGAAATAACTAGATTATTAGAATTGAAATATCAGTATCTTGAAATTCAAGATTTTATCTTTGCTGAACAACAAATAAAGAATACTTTAAAAACTAAAATTATAACTTGTTGGCTACCACAAAAGTTTATTAAAACATTTAAAGAATTTATAAAAAATTTTGAGCATATAATGGTAATATTTTCTGCTCCACAAGAGACTGATGATGTCCCAACAGTGTTAGATAATCCACCTATAATTGAACCGTACGAGTTTGTAACAACTTTATATGGGTTACCTAAAAAAGTAGGGGTAGACCCTACATCTTTGTTAGCACCGTTTTTTACACTTTTTTTTGCGCTTTGTTTAAGCGATTTTGTTTATGGTATATTGTTGTTGGTTTCGTGGGTGATATTAAAAAATAAAGTTCCAAAAAATTCTGAATATTCATATCTGGTAAAATTATTTAAATATCTTGGTATAGTGACAATTTTGTGTGGAGTGTTTTTAGACAGTTTTTTTGGGTTTAACTTTCTAAAACACATTTCTGGGATAAAAAAAATAGTTGTTTTTGATCCTATAAACAGGCCTGTAGATATGTTAAAATTCACTTTTCTTTTAGGTATGATACAGATAGTTTTCGGATTAATTATAAACACAATAAGAATGTTCCAACTTAAAAAAATATTGTCAGGGTTAGACAGTCTGTTATGGTCAGTGTTCATAATTGTATTTTCTGCTACGGTATACAAACTTTTTTTCCCACAGGATGTACCACAAAACGTTGTTCAAATATCGTCAAAAATTGGGTTAGTTATATTTGTTTGTATAGTAATATTTCAGTCACGGGATATAAAACCTTTGTTATTGAAACCTATAAATTTTTTTGTAAAAGCGTATAACACTATTGGATATTACGCTGACATACTTTCCTACTCACGAATATTAGCGTTAGCGTTAGCCTCGTGCGCTATTGCACAAACAATAAATGTTTTTACTCAGAAATTGCTGAATGCACAGTTGTTAGGAATAAAATATATAGAACCGATATTAGCACCGATAGTATTTTTGTTTGGTCATATATTCAATTTTTTGATAAGTTGTTTAGGTGGGATGGTCCATTCTGCACGGTTGCAATACCTTGAGTTTTTTTCAAAATTTTTTGTAGGTGGTGGAAGGACAATAAAATTGTTTTCACCAGTTAGAAAACTGGGTTAACTTAAGTTCTTGTGATATTGTTGTTCGGTTAAAAGTTGTATGTACATATACTTAATCCTTTACATTAACGGTGTGATTATATTTTAGAAATAGAATTACTATATTGTAAAATAAATTTTTTGAGGAGTATAAAAAGAGCAGATAATGCGAAAACAAAATAGAAATAAAACTGAAGATGAACTAAAGAAAGCGATTCTGTTAGAGAAATCAAGAGGTACATCTGATTCAGAAATTGGCCGAAAATACGGTGTTACTTTTAGATATATAGAACAAATCATTACCACAACACAAGGTGTTAATGTAAGTGCTTTTAAAGTTTCAAAAAAAATAAAGAGGTTCCATCCGAAAGATTTTAAGGAAGAAAAAACTACTGTCTGGAGTTTTAAGCAAAGAGGTGACTGGGCAACACATAGCGGAGAGTACAGAGGTAACTGGTCTCCATATATTCCTAGGAATGTAATTCTTAAATATTCAAAGCCAGGTGAGTTGGTTTTGGATTATTTCTGTGGTGCTGGAACTACTGCGGTTGAATGTAAACTTTTAGCTAGAAGATGTATTGCACTTGATATTAATGATAAAGCTATTGAATTGGCAAAAAGAAATGTAAATTTTGACATAAAGTCACATCAGTTAAGTTTTTTTGACGAAAAGTTAGAGGTGTATGAACCAAAACTAATGGTTGGTGATGCTCGAGATTTATCTTTCTTAGAAGACAACTCAGTAGATTTAATATGTGCTCATCCTCCCTACGCAAACATTATTCACTATACAGACTCCAAAAAAGGAGATTTGTCATTTCTTGATATAGAGGAGTTCTTAAAAGAGATGTCAAAAGTTGCTAAAGAGAGTTTTAGAGTGCTTAAAGCTGGTAGACAATGTGCTATTTTGATAGGCGATACTCGTAGAAAAAAACATATAGTTCCGTTAGGGTTTAAGCTTATAGATGTTTATTTTAATGCTGGGTTCAAATTAAGAGAACTTGTTATAAAACGGCAACATAACTGTAAGACTACAGGATTGTGGTATTCTAATAGTATAAAATATAATTTTCTTCTTTTAGCTCATGAGTATCTTCTAATCTTTGAAAAACCTAAACAACCAGTTGTTTTTAATCTAAAAGAAAGCGGAGTAAACTATGACTTGGTCATCTCTAATTTAGAAAATCTGCCTCTAAAAAGAAAATTAGATAAATTTGAAACTACAACGGTATGGATATTTTCTGAGAGAGATTTTGAACAACGATTAAACAAGAATGTAATTGAAAGATATTCAAATGGGAGCGATTTTTCAGTTATAACTTTAGATTTCCGTACTAATAACGGGATAAATCTTGATAATTTTGATAAACCAGAAGGCCAAAAGTTACTTTTTATCAAATCACAATTTTTAAATAGTAATCTTTCTTCGTTAAACATTGAGCAATATTTAAAGAAAATAAAAGATATTGTAATCCGACAATTGCCTCATATAAATAAAGGTGGATTTTTAGTAATCCAAACTCAAGATGTGAGGTTAAATGGTTATATAGAACCTCTTGCTAAAAGAATCGTAGATTTGTTGACATTTGATAATTTATGGCTTAAAGAGATTGTGATCGTTACACAAGAAGAAACAAATTCAAAGTTAGAACCTCTAGAAAATTACTTAAAAATAGTACACCAGTATTTACTTGTGTATGAGATAAAAAAATGAATGAGTTAAAAATTGGAACTTACTGGGGCAAAGGGAAATATCGTAAACAAATTAAAGAGATAAAGAAGTTATCTAATGGTTGGTATTTAATTAAGACTGAAAATTCAAAATCAAAAGAAGATTTTAAAGTAAAAATTATTTTTTCATTAAACCCTCAACGTTCAATGACACCCAAACATGCACATTTTTTAATTGATTTCTACGGGAAATTATGTGCTGATAAAGAAAAAGCTAAAAAAGTTCTTGCTGCAATTTATGAAATATGGCAAGGTAAAAATGTGAAGGAAGTATTGAAAAACTATGAACCTTTAACTTCTGGGTTACCCGGATATCCATTGGAGTATATATTGTATGGGCTCAATTGGATTTTAGAGCAAGAAGATATAAATTTCAAAGTTCGGCCTCAAAAAAAACAAAAAGAACTGGATGAAATTTGTATTAAACAAAATATTACAACTCCGGCTAATAGAAGAGGAAGTCAACTTGCAATTGCTTTGCTGTGCGATGTAGCTAACGGAACACATCCTGTAGAAGCACTAATTAAAGCAAATTTAGATATAAGACCAAAGGGTAAATAAATTTATCTTTTTTGATAAGAAAGACAGATTGTGGAACTACTCTAACAGAAAGTTTGTATAGTGATTTTGAAGTTAAGGAGAGTTTCTTCGTAATTCAAAAAGTAATCTAATATGAAAGATATATTTTATGACAAAATGTTTTCTTTTTTATCACTTTTAAAGTTACCTATTTTAAGAGGTCCACTTAAAGGATATAAATGGGTAGTTGGAAGTTGTGGAAAATTGTTGAGATTTTTAACTTCAACTTATGAGTATGGATTGACAAAATGTTTTGAAAGAATGCTAAAAAAAGGTGATATTGTTTATGACATAGGTGCTCATGTTGGGTATTTTACACTTCTTGCTTCTGTACTAGTAGGAGATGAAGGTAAAGTTATTGCGTTTGAACCTTCTTTAAGAAATTTTTTGTTTTTAAAAAAGCATATACAAATTAATAAATTAAAAAATGTTATCTGTTTAAATGTTGCAGTTTCAAATAAAAGTGGAAAAAGTTTTTTTAAAAAAGGTGATGGGAATCTGGACAGGGAAACTTGCAGAAGATGGTGAATACGAAGTTGATACTGTGAGTTTAGATGACTTGGTGTTTTTAAAAAAATTTCCTCCACCAAAAGTAATAAAAATAGATGTGGAAGGTAGAGAAATTTTAGTATTGGAAGGAGCAAAAAAACTTTTAAAAGAAATGTCTCCAACATTGTTTATAGAAATAAAAGAATTTGACAAATGTTATAACCTTTTTATTAGTTCAGGATATAAATTGGAACTTATTAAAGGTAGTAACGAATTATTTTTTGCATATAAAGTATAAACTAAACTATTTAACCAATTCAATTTAAAAGAGAATTAACAGAACTTTTATAAAAAGGAGGGGATTTGGTATGGAACAATATCTCGGGTTTATGTTAGTAATTTTAGCTGGAGCGATATCTGCGGGTCTTGCAGGATGTGGTTCTGCAATAGGTTGTGGTTTAGTAGGACAAGCAGCTGCAGGGGTTACTTCAGAAGATCCTAATAAATTTGGAGTGTTGATAGTTCTTCAGGCACTTCCAGGAACGCAAGGGTTCTACGGGTTCGTAGGTATGTTTTTAATCCTTGGCAAACTTGCAGGAGTAGAGATTACTAATATAACAATATCTCAAGGTTTATCAGCTTTATTTTCAGCTTTACCTGTAGGTGTGGTAGGGTTTGTTTCTGCTATACATCAAGGTAAAGTTTGTGTTGGTGGGGTGAACCTTGTTGCAAAACGGCCTGAAGAAGTTGCAAAAGCAATGGTTTATGGTGCTGTAGTGGAAACATATGCAATTTTAGGGTTGATATCTACTATTTTGTTGTTACAAAATGTTCGTTTGGGATAAAAAAATTTTCTAAAATCAAAAGGGTAAAAAATGGAGAATATAGAAAAAATTAAAAATAAAATAATACAAGAATATAAGCTGCAGATAGAATCTATACTTCACGAGTTTGAACAAAAAAAAGTTGAACTAGAAAAAAAGTATAACGAACTTTTCTTAGACAAACAAAACAAAATAAAATCAGATTTAGAACAAAAATTGCAGCTAGAAAAAAAACGTATATATACAGAAAAATTTGTTGAGTTTACTAAAAAAGTTGAACAGATAAAACAAAATATAATTTCAGAAATATTTAGTGACGCAGTTGAACAAATAGTATCCATCCCTAAACAACAATATTATGAATTTATTAAAAAATTGTTAATCAGTTATATTTTCCCCGAAGAAGAAAACAAAGTATTGTTTGACAATTCAGGAAAACTTACATTGAAAGAGAAACAACAATTGATAAAAGAAGTAGAACAAGAAGTTAAAAAAAAGTTTGCTAAAGAGACAAAAATAATTGAATCTGATACAAAAGAACCTCCACCATCTTTTGGGTTAAAAATATTTTGTGGTAAAAAAGTTAGAGATTGTTCGTTAGAAACTATCATTGAAACATTAAGATCTGAGATAGAACCTGAAGTTGCTAAAATGTTGTTTAGTTTAGAATAATAATTTTTTTCTACGCTATGAAATACATATATGAAGTTGCACGGTTAAACGCTATAAAAGCGTATAAACTTGTTCCTGAAAATGTTATTGAAGAAATTCAAAAAGGCAATATTTCAGTTCTTGTTTCTGTATTAAAGGAATATAAGTATAGAAAAATTTTTTCTTTGTCAAATCCTGAAGAAGAGATAAAAGATGCCAAAGTGTTTGATTCTGTAGTTGTTGGTGAAATTGAAGATACGATAAATTTAGTTGATAGTTTATTACATAAAGAAGATAGATGGTTTACTAGATGGGCAAAAGAATATTCGTTTTCTTCTTTTTTAGAATATAAAACAGAAGAAAAAAATTTAGGTTTTGTCCGTAGGAAAGTTTTTGATTTTTATTACAAAAAGTTTGTTGAGTTAAAAAGCAAGTTAGTCTTAGATATTTACAGGTTTATTATAGATTTTGAAAACATTAAATTGTTTGTTGTATCAAGTTTGTTTAACACTGACGTGAATAAAATTGGGTTTCTTTACGGAGGGAAAATCCAACTTAATAAATTTCAAGAGTTTTTTCCTTCATTAGATAAGTTGCAAAAATATTTAGAGTTTAGCGAATATTCTGGAATAAAGATTGGTTTTGATATTGAACCTGGGATTTATTATTATGAAAATAATATTTTAAAACATTACTTACAGCAAGCCAAATATTATTTTTTTAGTATAGAACCGTTAATATGTTATTTTTTTGAAAAATTGCTTGAAATACGGAGGTTGAGACATATTTACTTTTATGCAACAAAATAAAATAGCAGTAGTAGGCGAGTATTCTACAATATTGGTATATAAAACATTTGGTTGGGAGATTGTTCCTGTAACACAAAAAGATAATGTGGTTGAAATAATTTCTAAAATGATAACTTCTAAACAATACCGAGCTATCTTTGTTACTAAAAAAATTTATGATTTGTATATTGAAACTAAAGGTGTATTATCTCAAGAGTTAATTCAAAACGATGTATCTTTAATTCCTTTGGTTGATATTGATGAGATAAAAAATCTTCCACAAAAAATTAGGATTTCAAAATATAAAGAGTTAGCACGTATTGCTACAAGTATAAAATTAGATTAAAGGAGCAAAAAATGGCTGGTAGAATTGTAAAAGTTTCTGGTCCGCTAGTAGTAGCTAAAGGAATAGAAAATGTAAAAATGTACGATGTTGTACGCGTAGGTAAAGAACGGTTGTTAGGTGAGGTAATAGAACTTCACGCTGACAATGCGTATATTCAGGTGTACGAAAATACTACTGGTCTTTGTGTAGATGACCCTGTAGAAAATACACAAGAACCTCTTTCAGTAGAATTAGGTCCAGGGCTGGTTACTACTATATATGATGGTATCCAACGACCTTTGGAAAAAATTATGTCTTTGTACGGCAATTTTATTACCCGTGGGGTGAGTTTGCCTGCACTGGATAGAGAAAAGGTATGGGAGTTCATACCTATGAAATCTGTAGGTGAGACAGTTTCTGCTGGAGATATAATTGGTTATGTCCAGGAAACAGTTCTTGTGAAACATTATATTCTTGTTCCTGTAGATATTGTTTCAGGAAAAATCATAGAAATAAAAGAGGGAAAGTTTACAGTAGAAGATGTTGTCTGTAAACTGCAGACAGAAGATGGTGTTAAAGAACTTAAAATGTATCAACGTTGGCCTGTTCGTAAACCACGACCTTACAAAGAAAAACTTGTCCCGTCAGAACCGTTATTCACTGGCCAGCGTGTAATTGACACTTTTTTCCCTGTAGGTAAAGGTGGTACTTCTTGTGTTCCGGGACCGTTTGGTTCAGGAAAGACCGTACTTCAACATCAGTTAGCTAAATGGTCTGACGCAGAAATTGTAGTATATATAGGTTGTGGAGAACGAGGTAATGAAATGACAGACGTGTTGTTAGAATTTCCCCAACTTAAGGATCCAAAAAGTGGTCATCCGTTGTTATACAGAACAGTATTAATTGCTAACACGTCAAATATGCCAGTAGCAGCAAGAGAAGCCTCAATATATACTGGAATAACAATTGCAGAATATTTCCGTGATATGGGTTACTCTGTTGCTGTAATGGCAGACTCTACTTCACGTTGGGCTGAAGCATTACGAGAAATTTCCGGTAGGTTAGAGGAGATGCCTGGTGAAGAAGGTTATCCTGCATACTTGCCTAAAAAAGTTGCCGAATTTTATGAACGTGCAGGTAAAGTTAGATGTTTATCATCTGAGAATCGTATCGGTAGTTTGACAGTTACAGGCGCAGTTTCACCGCCTGGTGGTGACCTTTCCGACCCTGTGGTTCAAGCTACGTTAAAAGTGGTAAAAGTTTTCTGGTCGTTAGAAGACACTCTCGCCTATGCACGACATTTCCCTGCAATAAACTGGTTAACAAGTTATTCGTTATATTACGATGTATTAGAAAATTATTATAGACAAAATTTAGGTTCAGATTTTGTAGAACTTAGAACAGAAGCAATGGCGTTGTTACAAAAAGAAGCTGAACTTAAAGAAATAGTGCGTCTGGTAGGATATGAAACATTGTCACAACAGGACAAGTTAGTACTTGAAATAGCACGAATGTTAAGAGAAGATTTTCTTTATCAGAGTGCGTTTGACCCTGTAGATACATACTGTTCTGCTAAAAAACAATATTTGATGTTAAAATCTATAATTGAACTTTACCACAAAGCAAAACAAAAACTTGAAACTGAACAAGTCTCTGTGGAAGAAATTATATCACCAAAGATTAAAGATACAGTAGCAAAATTACGGTTTATACCAGAGACACAAATTGAGAAAATTGAAGATTTTATAAAAACAATTTCGTTGTAGGAAATAAATATGTCACGAATTTGGCCAGGGATAATAGAATATTTTAGACATATTCTGCCTGTTAACAAAACTACACCTGTTATAACACTTTACGAAGGTAACACACCACTTATAAAAGCAGAAAATCTGGAGCATAAACTTAAAAAAGAGTATGGCGTTTTGTTGAATATATACTTAAAATATGAAGGTTGTAACCCTACAGGTTCGTTTAAAGACCGTGGAATGACCGTTGCTATATCAAAAGCAAAAGAACGAAAAGCAAAGACTGTTATTTGTGCATCTACAGGCAATACCGCAGCATCAGCAGCAGCGTATTCTGCAAAAGCGAACCTACGTTGTATTGTGTTGCTGCCGAAAGGGAAAATTGCACTGGGTAAACTCGCACAAGCAGTAATGCATGGTGCGGAAGTTTTAGCTATAGACGCTAACTTTGATACAGCATTACTCTTAGCAAAAGAAATTGCTCAAAATTATCCTGTGACACTGGTGAACTCTTTAAACCCTGACCGTATAGAAGGACAAAAAACTGCATCGTTTGAAATTATAGAACAGTTAGGATATATCCCAGATTACCAATTTATGCCCGTAGGTAACGCTGGAAATATCACTGCTTACTGGAAAGGATATAAAGAATTTTATCAACTAAAACCTAAAAATTTTAAATCACAACTTAAACTGCCCAAAATGATGGGGTTCCAAGCCGAAGGAGCAGCACCTATTGTCAAAGGCTACCCTATAAAAAAGCCTGAAACTATAGCTACTGCTATTCGTATAGGTAACCCGGCATCATGGAAAACTGCTATCCAAGCACGAGATGAATCCGGCGGAGTAATAGATACAGTTTCTGACAAACAAATTTTAGAATCGTATTATTTATTATCTTCGTTAGAAGGTATTTTTGTAGAACCTTCTTCAGCAGCTTCAGTTGCCGGGTTGATTAAATATGTCCGAAACGGGTTTTTTAACAAAATGCAAGCTAATAAACAGAAACTAAATATTGTATGTATTCTTACAGGACATGGACTTAAAGATCCAGATATTGCAGTAAAAACTGCCAAAAAATATGTTAAAATAAAAACTGTAAAACCGAAAATAGATACTATTGTTAAACAATTACTTTTATGAAAACTTTTCCTAAATTAGTAATTTCGTTAGACACAGATGTTAAAACAGCAAAAAAAGTTGTAAGTTCCGCAGTAAAGTTAGGGTTTGATATTTTTAAAATAGGACATCTATTGTTTTATACTTCTAAAGAAATTGTAGAATATATTATCTCATCCGGTGGTAAAGTTATATTAGATTTAAAATTTTATGATATACCATCAGTAATAGAAAAAATAGTCTCTGCTTTAGTAGACAGATATAATTTTTTCGGTTTTACTGTACATACACTTGGAGGAAAAAATTTAATAAAAAGTGTTTCAAAGATACTTGCAAAAACTCCTAATTCGCCGTTGTTGTTCGCTGTTACAGTTTTAACAAGTTTATCAGAAAAAGATTTACAAATGTTCGGGTTTTACAAAAATTTAAACGAACTAATTATAACACTTGCTAAAATTGCAAAAAATTCTGGTGCTGATGGTGTTGTATGTTCTCCGAAAGAAGTTGAATTAATTAAGGCATCTTGTGGTAGGAAGTTTTTAACCTTAGTTCCTGCAGTAACTTTAAAAAACTCACATCCAGACCAAAAAAGAACAGCAAATATAAAAGAAGTTATCTTAACCCCAGCAGATTATATTGTCATTGGCAGAGAAATTTATAATTCTTCAAACATTACTTCCACACTTGAAAAAATACGAACTTACTTTATATAAATTCTTTTATGAGTTATTTAGTTTTTGCACGAAAATATAGACCACAAAATTTTGCTGAAATTATTGGTCAGGAACATATTGTTACTACATTAAAAAATGCAATAAAACAAGGTAAAATATGGCATTCGTATATTTTTTCTGGCACAAGGGGAACAGGTAAAACTACCACCGCAAGAGTGTTAGCAAAAATATTAAACTGTCTATCTCCGACACAAGATATTGAACCATGTAACAACTGTAAAAACTGTATAGAAATTTCGCAAGGGAATTGTATAGATGTCATTGAAATAGACGCAGCGTCAAACCGCGGTATTGATGAAATCCGAACTTTAAGAGAAAATGTAAATTTTGTTCCAGTAAATTGTAAATACAAAGTTTATATTATAGATGAAGCGCACCAGATTACAGAACACGCGTTCAACGCGTTTTTGAAGACTTTAGAAGAACCGCCACCGTATATAATATTCATAATGGCAACAACAGAGTTTAACAAATTCCCACAAACAATAGTATCTCGTTGTCAGGTGTTTCAGTTTAGGCCTGTCCCTGTAGAAGCAATTGTTCAACGGTTGAAATATATTGTTTCACAAGAAGTTAAAAATGTTAAAATTGATGAAAAGGTTTTATATCTAATTGCAGAAAATTCTACAGGTTCTGTTCGTGACGCGTTAAGTTTGTTGGACCAGGTAGTTGCGTTTGCTGAAAAAGGAACAATAACAGTTGATACCATATATAAAATTTTTGGTGCTACACCTAAAGAAATTATAGAAAAATATGTAGAACTTATCAGTTCAGGAAAGTTAGACGAAGTAGTAAGTTATATTGATTATTTATACAACACTGGTGTAGATTTTTTACAGTTTTCAAAAGAACTGTTGGAATATTTTAGAAGTATTTTGTACAGCAAACTTAATATAAAACTTAAAACTTCAGGTTATGATGTATCACAATTTAAAGATAAATTTTCTATTACTAAACTTATAACAAACATACAATTACTTTTACGACTTACTGAAGAAATTAAACGTAGCGAGTTTCCTAAAGTTTTGTTTGAAATTTACAGTATCAAACTTACCCAAGAATATGTAGAAATTGATACTATTGTGAACCTGTTGGACAAACTAAGTTCTTCTCCAACTTCTTCTCAGAACTACCAACAGGAAAGTTCGTTTGACAACACTTTAGCAAACTATCAAAAAGATGTTCAACCTACTTCAAGAATAACAGATAATTCTACAAACAAAGAGATAGATTTTGTTTCATTATGGGACAACTTGCTTGAACAGTTACGTATAGAAAAACCGTTATTATTTCCGTTGTTAGTAGATGCAGAGGTGTCTTTTGAAAAAGATAGCATGACTATATTTTTACAAAACAAATATGTCCGAACTACTGTAGAAAAATGTGTTTGTGACATAAAAGAATACTGGAAGAAACTTACCGGAAAAGAAATTAATATATACTGTAAAGTTATAGAACATCCAGTAAAATTAACTTTAGAAGAATCTTCTGAATTAAATTCTGCTAAAAAAGATGTTACCACACAAATTTCTGTTGAACCAGTAATAATAAAAAAGAAAAAAATAATTCCACCAGAAATTGAAAAAATTCGTGCAATGTTTTCCGGTGAAATTGTTAATCAAGAAGAAAAAGAATAGCTTAAAAAAATGACAAAACAAGAATTACAAAAACAAGAAGTTGTAAAACGGTTAGTACTGAAATTTCCAAAACGTTTTGTAGACCAGCCTGTAATATATCATCTTACAAAAGATTTTGATTTGATGTTTAACATTCTTAAAGCCAACATAGAATCGGACAAAGAAGGATTTTTGGTAATAGAACTTTCTGGGAAAGAACAAAATTATCGTCGTGGGATAGAATTTCTTAAAAAATTAGGTATAACTGTCCAACAGTTAGATAAAGACATAAAATTTGATAAAACCAAATGTGTAAGTTGTGGTGTTTGTGTACCGTTATGTCCTGTAGGTGCATTTAAAGTTGATAAAGAAACTTATGAAATTGGTTTTGATGAAAACAAATGTATTGTTTGTGAACTGTGTATAAAAATTTGTCCTGTAAAAGCTATAAAGGTGGAATTTTAGTCATACACAAAATTTTTGTAAAAGATTTTTTAACTCGTAGCGGTAAAACGTCGGTTTTGTTTTATTTTCCCTTCTATTAATAGGGGAGCAAGGGGTGTTTCCCCTCTATCAAGAGGGGATTAAAGGGGTGTGTTTAAAATTAGGTGGTAGGTGGTAGGGAGTGTTCAGTTGATGGTCCATGGTCCACGGTCCACAGAAAAGAAGTGAGAAAGTGAAAAAGTGAAAAAGAAATAATGTAGCTGCAAAGCGTCAGCTTTGCCCTTGTTTTATCTTTTCCCCTCTATTAAGAGGGGATTAAAGGGGTGTGTTTAAAATTAGGTGGTAGGTGATAAGCAGGTAGGTGGTAGGGAAAGGAGTAGAGGCTTTAGCCTCGTGGAGAAAAATTTATAATTTAACGAGCCTGAAGGCTCTACTCCAAAAATCGTCGCGGTAGGAAAAATGGGAACAGTCCCCATTTACTGATTACCAATTACTGGTTACAAAATTTCATAAACAATGTAGCTGCAAAGCGTCAGCTTTGCTTTGAAGAGGATGGGAATAAAGGAGGGCGTTGGTAAAAATAAACACCTCTCTTTGTCCCTTCTTGATAGGAGGGAAATTAGAAGTTGTAGCAGCAAAGCGATAGCTTTGCTTTGTAGTAGAATAATCTTGTCGTTTAATATTGTAAGTGTCAGTTTAATTACAGTAGTATTTTTGTAGTAAAAAATTTTGTGGGAGAGGTGGCCGAGTGGTTTAAGGCAGACGCCTGCTAAGCGTTTGTAGTGCCAAAAGCGCTACCCCGGGTTCGAATCCCGGCCTCTCCGATAAAGTTACCTTTAGGTTTTTGGTAACTAAAGAAATTGTTACATTGTCTAACCTAAACACAACATAGAAAGGAAAAATGTTGTATGAACACCCAGATTACAAAAATTATCCAACTTTTACAAAAAGAATATTCTGATGCAAAAATTGCACTAAAATTTTCTACTCCGTTGGAAATACTTGTAGCGACGATCCTTTCAGCACAATGTACTGATGAACGAGTTAACAAAGTTACTTCGGAACTTTTTAAAAAATATAAAACCGTAGACGATTATGCTAACGCTGATGTTAAAAAGTTTCAACAGGAAATAAAGTCAACTGGGTTTTACAAAATGAAAGCAAAAAATATAATAAATGCTGCAAAGATTATTAAGACAAAGTTTGCTGGTAAAGTACCGGACAATATGGAGGATTTATTAACATTACCCGGTGTGGCAAGAAAAACTGCTAATGTTGTGTTAAGTAATGCTTATGGTAAGGTTGAAGGAATTGTTGTAGATACCCATGTTAGAAGATTATCTTACAGAATCGGTTTGACAAAAAACGCTGACCCTGAAAAAATTGAACAGGATTTAATGAAAATTGTCCCTAAAGATAAATGGTTTATTTTTCCATATTTGTTGATAGAACATGGCAGAAAAATCTGTTCTGCAAGAAAACCACTATGTGAAAAATGTGTGATTGAAAAATATTGTAAGAAAAATAGTTTAAAAGAGTAAGTTGTGAAAAATTTAAATTTCACTTGACAAATTTGGATTATTTAGGTATAATATAATATTAGTTAAGATTTTGTTTTCTTCGTTAAATAGATATTGTGTGTTAACCGCTCTAATATAAAGTGAACTATAAATGAAGATTAGACAATTATTACAAACTTTCTGGAAACGTGTACTTTCTTTAAAGATAACTTTTCTTTGTATATTTCATTCTCCTCGTGGACCTATTAAAAAACAATTTTCAGTTGCGTTTTTACTTTTTATAATTTTTATGTGGACTTTTATAACTGCAATTTCTGTTTATTTGTCAAGTAAACATATAGATTACTGGAGTGCAAAATTGAAATCGGTAATATTGAAATCTAAATATGAATATGTAACTCGTGAACTGTCAAAAAGTTTAGAACTGTTAGCCAAAGTTGAAGAAAATGATAGAACAATCCGAAAATTGCTTAATATGAAAGATAAAAAAGAGATAATTTTAAAATCTGACAATTTAAACCAAGGTGGACCTCTCTTAAAAGATTCCCAGTTGCTACAAAAAATCGCTCTACAGCCAGAAAAAGTAAGTATGCCGGAATATAATACTTACCTTTCATACCTTAAACAAAAGTTAAAATTGCAACTTCAAAGTCATCAAGAAATAATGAATTATATCTCGTTACAAAAAGAACTTTATAGATATACACCGTTAATTTGGCCTACTTATGGTCATGTTACCTCTCCGTTTGGTTTTAGAATACATCCAGTTTATCAAGTTAAAGATTTTCATTCAGGGTTGGATATAGCGAATGTTATAGGTACACCTATTTATGCTACAGCAGATGGTGTAGTAAAATTTGCTGGTTGGCAGTTTGGGTATGGTAAAGTTGTTGTCATTGAACATAAGTTTGGTTATAGAACCGTATATGGCCATCTGTCAAAGATAAAAGTAGAAGTTGGACAGAAAGTTCGTAGACGAGATGTTATTGGATACATGGGTGATACAGGAACTACTACAGGACCACATTTGCATTATGAAGTATGGAAGGATGACAAATTACAAAACCCGATACGTTTTGTCAACCCTGAAAAATTTTTTGAAGGATAGAAATTTTTTTGTAAAAGGAGTTATTTATGTTTGGCTCTAAGAAAGAATCTTATTCACCATCTAAAGAAATAGAAACACTTATTGGTGAAAACACAGTATTTCAAGGAACTTTGAAATCAAAAGGTTCAATTCGTGTAGATGGCCGGTTAGAAGGTAACATTGTGGAAGCATATCAAGTAATTGTAGGAGCAAAAGGATATGTTCAAGGAGATATTACTGCACAGTCAGTAATAATTGGTGGCAAGGTCAACGGTAACATTACAGCGATGGAACATATAGAACTTCAACCCGGGGCACAACTGTTAGGCGATATTCATACTTCATCGTTAGCAATTGGTGAAGGTGCAGTGTTTGAAGGACATTGTGTTATGACATCAGAAAAAACTAAAATTATAGAATTAGAACCAGAAAAACCACAAACTTCACGCCAAGTAAGGTTTTAAACTATACGTATCAAAAAATTACAAGAATAAATAAGTCTATAAGTTCAGAGATATAAGGTAACGAAAAAATATATAATAATGTCCCCCACAAAATCTCGCCTGAAACAAAATCTGTATTGATACCAAGTTTTTCTAACACTATATAATTTACTACTGCAGAAGGTAAAGTTGAAACTAAAACAACAGATTTTACAAGGTTTATATTAAGTATATCTTCACGAATAGTTTTTAAAATTAAACAGACAAACAAACTTATTACTAACCCTACTGTAATCCTTAAAACTATACAACTAAAAATGTGTAACCTTATATTCTTAAACATTTTTGACCACGAAAGTGAAATACCAATAAGAATTAACATTAATGGAGAAAGAATGTAGGATATAAAATTTTTTGTTTGAACTAAAATTTCCGGTATATTTAAGGATAACGAATTCAATACCAACCCGCCTGCCGTAGAAAAAGTTATTGGTAGAAAAAATGGTGTTAAACTTAAAATATTCCCACCAGATAAAAGATAAATTCCTAAACTAAATTGTAGTAAAGTAACAGTAATAGAATAAATTATGGTATAATGTACAAACTCTTTACCCACAAAATATTCTGTCACCGGAACACCTAAATAAAGTGTGTTCATAAAAGTTAACGGGAAAAACACTTCTTTAAATGAAAAATTACTAAATTTTTCCATCTTGCGACTAAAAAAATAACTTATACCAACAATAATTATGCATATAGAGAAAGTAATCAACCCTACAGTAAAATTTATCCCTGTTTCCCAAATGAGGAGGAATAAAAAATATGGAATTATAAAAAAAATTACTGAATTAATCACATAGCGTGCAATTTTATTGACAGGCTGGAGAATATCAAATTTTTTTTGTTTTAATATAAATTTTAATATGGAACCTAATAATATCCAAAATAAAATTTTTATTGAGGGGAAGACAAATTTTTCCATATTTAAAGCTCGTCCTGAAAATCAAAATAATATATTATAAAGTTTTTTACCTTTAACTCAACATGTAGCAAGATATTATTGACAAACATAAATATTTTTAGTATAACTTTTTTCAAAAATGAATAAGATAGACAAATATTTTCATAAATATCTTCCCCAACATAAGAAAGGCAAAGTTGTGGTGATTTCTGCACCTTCAGGTACAGGAAAAACTACTGTTTGTAAATACTTATTGAAACATATCCCGAACCTAAAATATTCTGTTTCTTACACTACACGAGAAAAACGTGTTGGTGAAATAAATGGCCGAGATTATTTTTTTGTTTCTGAAGAGACATTTAAAAAAATGGTACAACAGAACAAATTTATTGAATGGGCAAAAGTACATAACCATTATTACGGTACACCTAAGAAATTTGTAGAAGAAACAATTAATCATGGTCAAGATATTCTTTTAGATATAGATGTTCAAGGCGGTAAAAACATGAAGAAAGTGTATCCTGACGGTGTTTATATTTTTCTTTTACCTCCATCTTTGCAAGTGCTTAAACAAAGGTTGCTTAACCGCGGAAAAGATACTTTGAAAGATATAAAAGTTCGGCTAAAAAATGCTATAAAAGAGTTAGAATATATAAAATACTATGATTATGTTGTGATAAACGACAAGTTAAAAGAGACTTTGGAGATTATAAAATCAATTATTATCTCAGAAAAATATAGAATCTTTAGGAGGGGAAAATGAAAGTGTATATTGACGGTAAATTTTATGACAAGCAAGATGCAAAAATTTCCGTGTTTGATCATGGGTTGTTATATGGTGATGGTGTTTTTGAAGGTATAAGAAGTTATAACCGTCGTGTGTTCAAACTTCCAGAACATATTGACAGACTCTATAATTCTGCTAAAGCAATAATGTTAGAAATACCAATCTCTAAAAAACAGATGGAACAAGCAGTAATTGACACTTTGAAAGAGAACAACCTTTCTGACGCTTATATAAGACTGATAGTTACCCGTGGTGTTGGAGATTTAGGGTTAGATCCGAGAAAATGTTCCTCACCGTCAATTATAATCATAGCAGACAAGATTGTCTTATACCCACAAGAGTTTTATATAAACGGTTTAGAAGTTATTACAGTTTCTACTCGTAGGAACCTACCAACTTCGTTAAACCCTGCAATAAAATCGTTAAATTATTTAAACAATATATTTGCAAAAATAGAAGCGATCCGTGCTGGTTGTGAAGAAGCAATTATGTTAAACAAAGATGGTTATGTTGCAGAATGTACAGGAGACAACATATTTATTGTGAAGGAAAATGTATTAATCACACCGCCGTTGTATATTGGTGCTCTACCAGGTATTACTCGTGCTGCAGTTATAGACATAGCAAAAACTAAACTACGACTTTTAGTTAAAGAAGAGCCGTTTACTGTTTATGATGTTTACACAGCTGACGAATGTTTTCTTACAGGGACTGCGGCAGAGGTTGTCCCTGTAGTAAAAGTAGATAGTAGAATCATAAACGATGGTAAACCGGGCAAAATAACTAAACAAATTATAGAAGAGTTTAAAGAACTTACTCGGACAACCGGTGTACCATATTAGTTTTTTTTCCATCAAAATGTGGTGTGCCTTGTTGAAAAAATTTTTTATATTAGTTTTTATAATTGTTAGTTTCGTTTTTATCTTTTGTTTAACAAATCTTTTCGCATCAAATACAGTATCTTCAGCAGAACTTTATATTCAAAAATTTGGAATTCTTACCTTATTGCCTACACTAACAGCAATCGTTTTGTGTTTTATAACACGCAATGTTATACTTTCTTTATCTGTAGGCGTATTTTGTGGAACATGTATGTTGGAAATAAATAGTAACATTTTTAAAACCCTACTGAAAGGATTTGTGTTGTTTGTATTAAAAATTCGTGGGTCGTTAGCATCTTCATGGAACGCTGGTGTTATACTTCAATGTTTAACTATTGGCGGTCTGGTTGCTTTAATCTCAAGGTCAGGCGGGTTGTATTCTATTGCAGAACAACTTGCTAAAAAAGCGAAAACAGTCCGTAGTGCACAGTTTGTATGTTGGTTGTTAGGATTGATTATATTTTTTGACGATTATGCTAACTCGCTTATTGTAGGACCTGTTATGCGTCCTGTTACTGATAAATTAAAAATTTCCCGTGAAAAACTTGCGTTTATTGTAGACGCTACTGCTGCACCAGTTGCCGCTGTGGCGTTAATTTCTACTTGGATAGGGTATGAAGTTGGATTAATAAAAGATGCATACTTGAGTATTGGTCAGGAAGTTAATCCGTATATAATTTTTGTTTCCACAATACCGTATAGGTTTTACAACTTTTTAATGCTCGGGTTTATAATTTTTACAATAATTTTTTTGAAAGAGTTTGGTCCAATGTTGGCTGCAGAAAAAAGAGCAAGAACTACTGGAAAAGTTATCTCTGACACTGCAAAACCGTTAATGTCAGACGAAATTTTGTATTTGCAACCAGGTTTGGTCTGTCGGGGTAATGTATGGAATGCAATTATTCCAATAAGCACATTAATAATTGTTACAATTTTAGGATTTTATTATAGTGGGTATAAAACAATACTTTCTGGCAATAATAATGAACTGATACAGTTGATAAAAACTTCGCCGTTGTCGTTCGCAGCAATTAGAGAAACTTTTGGTGCTGCGGATGTAAGCGTGGTATTGTTTCAATCAGCGTTAGTTTCAAGTTGTGTTACGATGTTCATTGGGATAACACAAAAAATGTTTTCTTTCTCTGAAGGGTTAACATGTTGGATTAACGGGATGAAATCGTTATTGATTACTTGTATTATTTTACTTTTAGCATGGTCGTTAAGCAGTGTTGTAAAAGAGCTTGGTAGTGCAAAATATCTTGTTTCAGTATTGTCTAACTCAATACCAAAATTTTTGTTACCTGCAAGCATTTTTTTAGTTAGTTGTATAATATCTTTTGCTACAGGTACTTCTTATGGTACCATGGGTATTTTAATACCGTTATCAGTTCCGTTAGCATACAGTATATCTTCACAACGTGAATATGTTGTTATATGTATATCAGCAGTTCTTACTGGCGCAATTTTTGGCGACCATTGTTCTCCTATATCGGATACTACAATACTTTCTTCAATGGGCAGTGCGTGTGACCATATGGACCATACAAATACACAGTTAGTATATGCTGTTGTTGTAGGTATTATTTCGTTTTTGTTTGGTTATCTTCCTTTAGGTTTAGGAGTTCCGGTAACAATCGTGTTACCTGTTTCGGTGTTCGTTACAGCATTGACAGTATATTTTATAGGAAAAAATGTTGAACAACATTAAGGGGGAAAAAATGGTTTATATTATAAAAAGTTTAATTTTGTTTATAGGATGGTGGTTCACAATGAAAAGTTTTCTTGTGGGAGAGAATTTTGTTCATGCAGTATGGTACAACGCCTACCAGATAGACCTTTCCGACGAAAAAAAAGCGAAACAACAAATTGACCAACATTTTGTTATGTTTGACGAGATGAAAATTAATACAGTAGTATTTCTTGTAAAATATCCTGACGGCCGAGTGTATTATAAAAGTTCTTATGCACCGTCAGCATGTTCCTGGGATGTTCTTGAATACGTAATAAAAAAATGTAGAGAATACAAAATGGAGGTCCATCCGTATATTAACATTTTTGCCGAAGAAGGGTTTTATTTAGAAGAAAATCCTTCTTACGCAGAAATGAGAAAAGATGGAACAAGAACAAAATGGTCTTCGCCTGCAGTGAAACAAGTCCGTAACAGGATGTTAAATATGATAAAAGAAATTATCACAAAATATGATGTTGACGGTATCCAACTGGACAGGATACGGTATCAAGGCTACCCAGATGTAGGGTTTAACCCAGAAAGTGTACGGTTGTACAAAAAAAAGTATAAAAAAGAACCCGAAGTTACCGACCCAGATTTTTACCAGTTTAAATGCGACTTAATTTCTTCGTTTGTAGAATCAGCATACAAGATGGTGAAATCTATAAAACCAAAAATAAAATTTTCCTGTGCTGTGTTCCATACACCTACAACAGCAAGAAATAACAAAATTGCACAACAGTGGGACCTCTGGGTGAAAGAAAACTGGCTAGACTATGTTTACCCGATGAGTTATACAAATAACGTTGATATATTTAAAAAATATCTTGACGAAAATGTAAACCTTATAAAAACATCTGATACCAAAGTAAAATTAGTAATGGGCATTGGTGCGTATTACCAAGGAATGACAAAAGAAATTTTGCAACAACAAATACAACTTTGTCTTGATACACCGGAAGTTCACGGGATATGTTATTTCAACGCATATAGTTTAATAGACACAGATTTATCC
>CALJEJ010000058.1 GCA_938074745.1 uncultured Endomicrobiia bacterium | reverse complement strand
ATAAAAATTACATTAAACTTTGTTTTGAATTAGCAAAGAAAGGGTTGGGATTTACATCACCAAATCCTATAGTTGGTTGTGTAATAGTAAAAAATGGGAAAGTTATCTCTAAAGGATACCATAAAGGGTTTGGTAAACCTCATGCAGAAATCGAAGCAATGCAAAATATAGGTTTCAATAAAAAGTTACTTAAAGGAGCAACAATGTATGTAAATCTTGAACCTTGTTGTCATTACGGCAAAACCCCACCATGTACTTTAAGTATCATAAACTCTGGAATAAAAAAAGTTGTTTGTTCAATGCTCGATCCTAACCCATTAGTAAATGGGAAAGGAATACAAATATTACGCAAACATAACATAACCTGTATTGTAGGAGTGTTAGAGGAAGAAGCAAAAGAATTAAACAAGTTTTATATTAAATGGATGACACGAAAGTTGCCATATGTCACTGTAAAATCTGCCATGACTTTTGACGGAAAAATAGCAACTATAACGGGTAAATCAAAATGGATAAGTGGTCTTCAATCAAGAGAATATGTGTATAAACTACGCTCAATTTATGATTCAGTCCTAGTTGGAATTAATACAGTTTTAATAGACAATCCTACACTTACTACACATTCATACGGCAGAAATCCTATTCGTATAATTGTAGGTAATATCAACAAAATAATTACACCAAAAAAATATAACATTTTCAACACAGAAGCAAAAACAATTATTTTTACGCAAGAAAAATTTGTTCATAATTTAAAACTTAAAAATGTTATAATACATTTCTACAAAAAAGATAAAATTCCTTTTTATAAAATTTTTTCCATTTTAGCGAAAGATTATGGGGTAACTTCAGTGTTAGTAGAAGGTGGAGGTGAAACTATATGGAATATAATTAAAGAAAAACTTGTTGACGAGTTTATAATTTTTGTATCACCTAAAATTTTCGGTGGTAGGACTGCAAAAACTTGGGTTGAAGGAGAAGGAGTAAAACTTCCGTTAAACGCTTACAAGGTTAAATTTTTAAATGTTGAACAAATAAATGAAGATTTTGTAATTAAAGCAAAACCAAATTGGTAAGTGATTATGTTTACCGGTATAATTGAAGATATTGGCGAAGTTAAAATTAAACAAGCTAATGATTTGACCATCTTTAGTGTACTTGAAGATATTAGAGTTGCTGATAGTATCGCTGTAAATGGTGTGTGTCTAACAGTAGAAAAGGTTGAAAAAAAACAAAACGGTTTCTTTTTTAAACTTCATCTTTCGCAAGAAACTTTACACCGTACAAATTTAAAATTTTTAACCATAGGTAGTAAAGTTAACCTTGAACGTGCACTTAAACTAAATTCAAAACTTTCTGGCCATATACTCACAGGACATGTGGATGGTGTGGTAAAAATAAGAGAAATTAAAAATGAAACTTATGTTTTTGAACTACCACAAAAGTTTAAAAAATATATTGTTGAAAAAGGGTCTATAGCATTAGATGGAATAAGTTTGACTGTTGCAAAAAAATCGGAAAATACTTTTTCTGTAGCAGTTATACCTTATACTTTAAACAATACCACATTAAAATATAAAAAAGTTGGCGATTTGCTAAATCTTGAAGTTGACATTTTAGCAAAATATATAGAAAGTATTTTTACTCAAAAGGATAAAAAAATTAACTTAGAATTTCTAAAACAACACGGATTTGTGTAAAAGTTATGAAACAAAAAATTTTTGCTACTGTACCACAAGCAGTAAAGGAACTTAAAAAAGGAAAAGCTGTAATTATAGTTGACGACCCATCAAGAGAAAACGAAGGTGATATTGTTTTTGCTGCAGAAAAAATTACTCCACAAAAAATAAATTTTATGGCAAAATATGGTCGTGGACTTATTTGTGTTGCTTTACTTAAAGAACGGCTGGAAAAACTAAAAATCTATCCTATGGTGGACAATCCTGACCTACCACGAGAAGCCGCGTTTACTGTCTCTGTAGATGCAAAAGAAGGTGTAACTACTGGAATATCTGCTTATGACCGCGCTACTACAATAAAAAAACTTATTTCAGAAGATGCAAAACCTGAAGATTTTGTTCGTCCAGGACATGTTTTTCCATTAATGTATAAGGAAGGTGGAGTACTTGTCCGTGCAGGACATACTGAAGCATCTATAGATTTAGTACGATTAGCAGGATTGTATCCTGCAAGTGTAATCTGTGAAATTATGCATGAAGACGGAACTATGGCACGACTGCCAGAACTTATCCGTTTTGCTAAAAAACATAATCTAAAAATTGTTACTATAGCAGATATCATTAGATATATTAGAATGCACAAAAAACTTGTTAAAAAAATTGTCTCTACAATACTTCCTACAAAATACGGCACTTTTAAGTTGTATGTCTACGAAGATATAATAACTAAAGAACATCATTTAGCTCTCGTAAAAGGAAATGTAAAAAATAAAAAAAATGTGATTGTGAGAGTCCATTCTTCATGTCTTACAGGAGATGCTTTAGGTTCGTTACGATGTGACTGTGGAATACAGTTAGAAGAATCTATGAAAATTATAAGTTCTAAAGGTTTAGGAGTGTTATTATATTTACATCAAGAAGGTCGAGGAATAGGTTTAACAGAAAAATTAAAAGCTTACCAACTACAAGACCGAGGACTTGACACTGTAGAAGCAAATTTAAAACTTGGGTATGGAGCTGATTTACGAGATTATGGTATTGGTGCACAGATACTATCTGACCTCGGGTTAACAACAATACAACTGCTTACTAATAACCCAAGAAAAATTGTAGGACTTGAAGGATACGGACTCAAAGTTGTTGCTCGTATACCTATTGAAATACCACCACAAAATTTGTATATGAAAAAATACTTAACTGCAAAAAAATATAAACTTGGCCATTGGCTTAAACATATATAAATTACTCACATACGAGTTTATGCAAAACATTTTTGTAAGTTAACTTGTATTCAAGTGAATCATAAATAAAGTTAACAAAATTTAAAAACGTTGGGGGAAGAAAAATATGTCAGGAAAAATTTTTGAAGGTAAACTTGTAGGTAGTAAAGAAATTAAAATTTGTATAGTAGTATCTCGTTTCAACGAATTTATAACTAAGAGATTATTAGAAGGTGCAATAGATACTTTAGTTCGGCACGAAATTGATGAAAAAAATATTGATATTATCTGGGTACCGGGAAGTTTTGAAATCCCTTTTGTCTGTAAACAAGTTGCAAAAACTAATTCTTATCACGGTATAATTGCGCTCGGTGCTATAATTAAAGGAGAAACTTCTCATAACGAATACATCGCTACTGAAGTTACAAAAGGTATTGCTCAAGTAATGTTAGAAACCGGTATACCAATTGCTTACGGTATAATAACACCAGACAACCTTGAACAAGCAATAGAACGTGCAGGAACTAAAGAAGGTAACAAAGGTGCTCAAGCAGCATTGACAGTTTTAGAACTTGTAAACCTTGTTTCAAAAATAAAATAATTATAAAATTCTTTGGGAATCTTTGAAATAATGTAAATCCTTTAGTAAAAATTAGTTTAAAGTAATATTGAAGCTAATTCATTTCCTGCTATAAGTTCAAAGTAGTGTTTGGTAAATTATGGACGAAGAACAAGTTCATTTTGAAAAAATCGGTACAAGACGAAAATCCAGAATTTTAGCATTAAATGTATTGTACCTTATAGATGTTTCTAAATTAACATTAGACAAAGCGATTAATTCTGTTTTTGACCAACATCAAAATTACCCTACCAGAGTAAAAAGTTTTGCTTCATTACTTATCACAGGAACAATTCAAAATCTTACATTAATTGATAAAATTATCCAATCATACTTGAAAAATTGGACCTTGGAACGTATGGCTGTAATTGACAGAAATATACTTCGGTTTGCTACATTTGAACTTTTATATTGTCCTGAAACGCCTGTAAGTGTAATTATAAATGAAGCAATTGAAATTGCTAAAGAATATTCTACTGCTGATTCAGGACGGTTTGTAAACGGTTTGCTTGATAAAATAAAAGAAGTTCGTAATACACCTAAGATGATAAGTAAATTATGTACAAAAGAAACTGAAAATAATTTAAAATCTATACACTCAAAATAATTTAGTCTTTATGTTCAGTAACCACACACATGCTTTTCGTAAATAACCACTCTCCTAACAAAAGAAATTTATCTGTGTTTAGGAGGTGAAAAAAATTATGAGTACACTGGATAAAATTAAACAACGAATTGAAAATTTAAGAAAACAAATTAAGTATCACGATTATCTATATTATGTATTAAATCAACCTGAAATTAGCGATTACGAATATGATAAATTATATAACGAACTAAAAACGTTAGAGAGCCAATATCCACAGTTTATTACACCAGATTCTCCTACACAACGTGTTTCCGGTGAAGTAGTAAAAGAATTTAAACCTGTAAAACATACATCGCCAATGTTGTCTCTGGATAACACATATTCTCAACAAGAAATCTATGACTGGGCTGAAAGAATCTCTAAATACGTAGCTTTAAAAAATCTAGAGTTTATAGTAGAACCTAAACTTGACGGATTAAGTTGTACTATACATTATGTAAATGGCAAACTACATACTGCAGCAACACGAGGCGACGGTGAAACAGGGGAAGATGTAACTTTAAATGTAAAAACTATACGAAGTATACCACTAAGTTTAGAACCTAAAGGGAGTGTAGAAATACCTAAATTTTTTGAAGTTCGTGGCGAAGTTATAATGTATAAAAAAGATTTTGAAGAACTAAATAAACAACTTCAACAGAAAGGTGTACAAACTTTTGCCAACCCAAGAAACGCAGCCAGCGGTTCTTTAAGACAAAAAGATCCTAAAATTACTGCAGAAAGAAGGTTACGATTTTTTGTACATTCCTACGGAAAAGTAGAAAGTAAAACTGAAATTACTACAGACGAAGAATTTTTAGAACTTTGTAAAAAATTTTCTTTACCTGTAGTACAACATTATAAAGTCTGTAAAACTATTGACGAAGTTGTTAAATATTGTTTAGAGTGGCAACAAAAACGAGATAGTCTGGATTATGATATTGACGGTATGGTGATAAAAGTTAACCAGTTAAAGTATAGAGATAAAATTGGTTCTACATTAAAAGCTCCACGATGGGCCATAGCATACAAATTTCCTGCAAGACAAGCAACTACTGTGTTAAAAAATGTAGTAATGCAAGTTGGTAGAACAGGAATTATCACGCCAGTAGCAGAACTTGAACCTGTAGAATGTGGTGGTGTTACGATTTCACGTGCTACTTTACATAATTTCGACGAAATAAAACGTCTCGGAATAAAAATAGGTGATACTGTAGTAGTAGAACGTGCAGGAGAAGTTATACCTAAAATTGTCAAAGTTATTGAAACAAAAAGAACTGGAAAAGAAAAAGATATTGAAGTACCTAAAAAATGTCCTATATGCGGCAGTAATATTATAAAACAAGAAGGTGAAGTTGCATATAGATGTCCAAATTCTTCCTGCCCTGCTCAAGTAATAAATAGTATAGTCCATTTTGCAAAACGTGAAGCTATGGATATTGAAGGGTTAGGAGAATCTGTCGCCGAACTTTTAGTACAACATAACCTCGTAAAAAAACTTTCTGATATATATTATCTCACTAAAGAACAATTGTTAACTTTACCGTTGTTTAAAGAAAAAAAAGCTACAAATCTTTTAAACAGTATAGAAAAATCTAAACAAAAACCTTTATCTAAACTACTTTATGCCTTAGGTATACCTCATGTGGGAGAAAAATCAGCCGAAGTTTTAGCTGAAAGATATGAAACTCTTGACAATCTTATGGCTGCAACTGAACAAGAACTTCAAAGTATCCCTGAAGTTGGTCCTGTAATGGCAAAGGCTATAAAAGAATTTTTTTCTAATAAATTTACTTTACAAGTTATATCTGAACTTAAAAAAGCAAAACTGAACACCACTCAACCTAAAATTGAAAAAAAAGAAACACAAATTTTTGCAAATATGACCGTAGTATTCACTGGTGAACTTGACTCCATGACAAGAACACAAGCTGAAGAACTTGTTAAAACTCTCGGCGGGAAAACTTCATCTTCAGTTTCAAAATCTACTTCATTAGTAGTTGTCGGTAAAAATCCTGGTTCAAAATATGAAAAAGCAAAACAACTCGGAGTAAAAATCATATATGAAGAAGAGTTCCTAAAGTTAATAAAGAAAAAATAAGTATGAATAAAGTTTTTTTTATAAAAAACGTCAATGCAGAAAATTTACAAAAATTATTATTGAATTTAGATTTAGGTTTTTTACAGGAAGGATTTTTCGTCGCTTTAAAAACACATTTTGGCGAAGATAAATGTGAAAATTATGTCCCCGCAGAATTATATTTGCCATTAATAAAAATTCTCAAACAGAAAAAAACATTCCCATTTTTTACCGACACTAACACTGTATATGTGGGCAAACGTGCAAACGCTGTAGAACATCTAATTTTAGCACATACACACGGGTTCAAAATTGAATTGTTAGGAATACCGGTAATTATTGCAGATGGACTTAAAGGAAATGATTTTGTTGAAGTGCCAATCAATCTTAAACATTTCAAAACTGCAAAGATTGCTTCAGATATTTATCACTCCGATATACTTATATGTTTAACACATTTTAAAGGACATATGTTATTTGGTTTTGGAGGTGCAATAAAAAATCTTGGGATGGGTTGTGCTGCACGGCCAGCAAAATATTTGTTACACAATGTATTAAAACCTAAAGTTAAAATAGAAAACTGTACTGGATGTAATGTGTGTATAAAATACTGCCCTACTGAAGCATTAACTATAGATAAAAACAAAAAAACAATATTGTTCAACCCTGAAAAATGTACTGGGTGTGCAGAATGTATCCATGTATGTAAACAAAAAGTGTTTTCAATCCCTTGGGATTTGTCTGATAAACAAGTTCAAGAACGAACTGTAGAATATGCCTACGCAGTAGTTAAAAACAAAAAGGATAAATGTCTGTTTATAAACTTCCTTTATAACATAACGAAAGATTGTGATTGTATACCTAAAAAACAATCAGTTGAAATAAAAGATATTGGAATAGTTGCAGGTTATGACCCAGTAAGTGTTGACACTGCTTCGTTATATATTGTTAACGACTTTTGTAAAAAAGATTTGTTTAAAACTTTCTGGCCTAAAATTGATTACAATGTTCAGTTAGATTATGCAGAAAAAATTGGTCTCGGGAAAAAAAGTTATTCACTTGTAGAAATTTAAAATATGCTAGACGTATCTACACAACCAAAGTTTTTAGTAGATTTTATGTGTGGCAGATTAGCACGGTGGTTACGTATCCTGGGATACGATACAGAATTTTTTACTCAAACAGGTATTACTTCACGAAACAAAATTTTGTTAAAAAGTTTACAAGAACAACGTATCATACTTACCAGAGATACAAAACTTAGTAAAAAAAAAGCATATGGATTGATATTAATCACTTCTGATAAAATCAGACAACAAGTACAACAGGTCGTAAAAGAATTAAATTTAGTGCTTGATAAAGAGAAATTTTTTACTATTTGTTCTTTATGCAATAAAGAAGTTGTTTTAATAGAAGACAAAAATAAAATAAAAGGTCTTGTGCCACCTTTTGTTTTTGAAACACAGGAAAAATTTTATACTTGTCCACAATGTAAAAGAATCTATTGGCAAGGAACACATTTCAATTTGTTCCTAGAGGATCTGAAACAGTTTATTGAAATATGACAAAACTGAAAACAGAGATAGAAAAAGCATATAATTACGCTTGTTTACTACTTAAATTTCGGGATAGATGTTCTAACGAAATTGTTAACAAATTATCTCAAAAAGGATTTTCACAAAAAGTAATAAATTTTGTTATAAAAAAACTCACTAGACTTAATTTTTTAAACGACGAAAAATTTGTTGATAAATATATAATTGCACAACTTAATAAAGGTAAAAGTTTATTTCTTATCCTCAGCGAACTTCAACAAAAATTTGGTATTGATATTACAAAAATAAAAAATATTGATGTGTATAAAAAAATGCAAAACGAAATTGTTTTGACTCTTATTAGAAAAAAATTTCTATCTAAATATCATAATTTGGAAGATGAAAAATTAAAAAATAAATTATATAACTATCTGCTACAAAAAGGGTTTGAAGATTCTCAAATCCAAAATATTTTCTCACAATTAAACAGTATAAATTTATGAAAATTCTTGTGACAGGTGCAAGCGGGTTCATAGGAAGTAGTTTAGTAAAGTTCCTAGTTAATAAATCTATAGATATCTATTGCCTTGTAAGAAAAACAAGTTTGCTTGAACAGTTTGAAAATGTAAAAAATAAAATAAAATTTGTCTATGGCGATATTACACAAAAAGATACTTTACCTCAAGCTGTAAAAAATATAGATTTAATAATTCATTGTGCGGGAGTAATAAGGGCAACAAATATTGAAACTTACTATAGAGTAAACCAGTTCGGCACACGAAATCTTGTAGATGTGGTTAATAATTATAATCCAAATTTAAAAGGATTTATCCATATTTCTTCTCAAGCAGCAGCTGGACCATGTATAAAATTATATTTCAAGAATGAAAAAGAAAATTGTACTCCAGTGTCACATTATGGAAGAAGTAAATTGTTAAGTGAACTGGAAACTAAAAATTTATCTGATAAAATAAAAACGATAATTCTTCGTCCTGCAGCAGTTTACGGTCCTTATGATAAAGATATGTTTGTCTATTTCAAGTATGCATCTAAAGGATTTTTACCAGTGTTCACAAAGGAATTCTGTGTTCAACTGATCTTTGTCAATGATCTTATAGAAATTTGTTGGCGGATTGTGAACAATATTGACAGAGTTCCTTCAGGAACATATTTCGTTGCTGAAGAAAAATGTTATAATATTCAACAACTTAAAACTTTATTCTCACAAGTTGTAAATAAAAAAGTGTTCCTGTTAAAAATTCCTTACTGGATAGGATATCTTTTAGCGGCGATTAATGAAACTGTATATAAAAATATTTACCAAAAACCTGCTATATTTAACCGAGACAAACTTAACGAACTTGTACATAAATATTGGTTATGTAACAGTTCTAACATAAAACAAATTTTGAATTTTAATTACACTCCACTTTACGACGGAATAAAATTGACATATCTGTGGTATAAGGAAAATAATTGGTTATAACATTTCAAACTCTTGTAAAACTAAGAAAAATTTCTTAAAATAAAACAACATATGATTAAATAAAGTTAACAGAACTTCACACACAAGGAGGAAATATATGAAACAAAAAATTTTAGTAACACGTATGTTACCTGAACCTGCAATAGAAATGTTAAAAAAATATTTTGAAGTAGAAATTAATCCAGAAGATACTATTATGCCAAGAAAGAAACTATTAAAAAGTATTGTTGATAAAGATGGATTGTTATGTTTGCTTACAGATAATATTGATAAAAAAGTTTTTGCTTTAGGTAAAAAGTTACGTATTGTAGCAAACTATGCTGTGGGATATAATAATATTGACATTGAAGAAGCTACAAGAAGAAAAATTCCTGTAACAAACACACCCGGAGTACTTACAGAAACTACGGCAGATTTAGCGTTTGCTTTGTTGATGTGTGTATCACGACGAATTGTTGAAGCAGACAACTTTCTGCGGAAAGGGAAATTTGTTGGCTGGGCACCAATGTTGTTTTTGGGAAACGATATCTATGGAAAAACTTTAGGTATTGTAGGGTTCGGTCGTATAGGACAAGCAGTAGCACAACGTGCTAAAGGGTTTAATATGAGAATACTTTATTATGATTTAAACCGTGCAAAACCTGAAATAGAAGAAAAATATTCTGCTAAATATACTGAACTTGAAGTGTTACTTAAAGAAGCTGACTTTGTTACACTTCATGTTCCGTTAACAAAAGAAACATACCATCTTATTGGGAAAAAACAACTAAACTTGATGAAACCTACCGCTTATTTAATAAACACTTCCAGAGGACCTGTAGTAGATGAAAAAGCGTTAGTTAAAGCGTTAAAAGAGAAAAAAATTGCAGGTTGTGCACTGGACGTGTTTGAAAAAGAACCTAAAGTGGAACCAGAACTTATCCGAATGAAAAATACTGTATTAGTTCCTCATATCGGTTCTGCAACTATTGAAACAAGGACAAAAATGGCATTAATGGCTGCTGAAAGTATCATCTCTGTGTTGATAAAAAACGAGAAACCTAAAAATATTGTTAACCCGGAAATTTATTCATAATAACGAAAAAAAATTCTAAATTGTTGCTCTGAATGAATGAATAAACCAGACGGAAATTTTGAAACGAACTAAATATTGGTTAAAGAAACTAAAACAATATCAGATGGTAAAAGAAAAATAATTATGAAAATTTTGGTTGCTCCTAATAGTTTTAAAGAATCGTTAAATTCGCTAGAAATTGCTGAATGTATTGAAAAGGGATTAAAAAACTCTTCAACAAAATTTAAAATTATAAAACTTCCTTTTGCAGATGGAGGTACGGGAACTTGCGAAATTCTTACAAAATCGTTGAACGGGAAGTTTATTAACTTAAAAGTTTCCGGTCCACTACCAAAACAAAAAGTTACCGCAATTTATGGAATTGTAGAAAATATCCCTGTTTCAAAATCTGACCTGTGCTTTAAAGAAAATTCAAAAACTGCTATCATAGAACTTTCTTCAGCAGCAGGGTTAAAACTTGTCCCTGAAGAAAAAAGAAATCCGTTGATAACAACTACGAAAGGTGTGGGAGAACTTATTCTTGATAGTATAAAAAGAGGTTGTAAAAATATTATTTTAGGTATTGGCGATTCTGCAACTATAGATTGTGGAGTTGGCGCATTGTCTGTGTTAGGATTTAAGTTTTTAGACAAAACCGCTACTGAAATACCTTTAAATTGTTCCGGATTAAACAAATTATATAAAATTCAATTTCCAAAAAATATAAAATTTTTAACATCAATAAAAATTGTTGTTGCTTCTGATGTAACTAATCCATTAACCGGTAATAACGGTGCAATAATGTTTGCAAAACAAAAAGGTGCTACAGAAAAGTCCTACCATGTTATCGCTAACGCGGTAAAAAATTTTAAAAAAATTGTACTAAAACAGTTAGGTGTTGATATTGACAAAATCCCAGGTTCAGGTGCTGCAGGTGGTATCGGTGGTGCAATGAAAGTTTTATTAAACGCACAAATAAAACCCGGTGTAGAAATTGTCAGTCAAGTTACAAACTTTGAACATTATCTAAAACGTTGTGATCTAGTAATTACTGGCGAAGGTAAAATTGATTCTCAAACTTTATATGGTAAAACTGTAAAATATATCATTGACGTCGCTAAAAGATATAATAAACCTGTAATTTGCATTGCAGGAACCGTAACTGAAGATGCAAAAATTTTATACAACTATGGTGTCGTTGGACTTTACAGTATTATCAACTCGCCTATGACACTTGAAGATGCTATATCTAAAACTCGTCAACTCGTCACAAACATTTCAGAATCTATCGGAAGAACATTGTTATGGAAATAACTGAAGGTATATTCGCAGTTTACAAACCTAAAGGTGTCTACTCATATAAAATTGTGTCCTGTATAAAAAAATTAGTGGGTAAAAAAATAAAGGTGGGTCACGGAGGAACTTTAGACCCAATAGCAGAAGGTGTCATTGTTATTGCCGTAGGAAGAAAATATACTAAACAGTTACATTCTATTCTAACAAATTCAGAAAAAGAATATATTGCTGAAATTTTGTTAGATAGAACAAGTGACACTTATGATATAACAGGTAAAATTCAAATGCTAAATATAACCACTATACCATCTATCACAGAGATAAACAACGTATTACAAACTTTTATAGGCGAAATTGACCAAACCCCACCTCCATACTCAGCAATAAAAATTCATGGTAAACGAGCATGTGATATCCTTCGTTCAGGAAAAGTAGATTATAATACAATACAAACCATAATTAAACCTAAAAAAGTTATAATCAACCATATAGAAATTCTTAATTACGAATTTCCTTTATTAAAACTAAAAATTGTGTGCAAATCAGGTACTTATATTCGTTCTCTTGCGAACGACCTCGGTAAATCTCTCTGTTGTGGTGGTGTAATAAAATCTTTGATACGGACACGAGTCGGTAATTTTACATTATCCGACTGTAAAAGAATTGAAAATTTGTTACAATATTGAATTTCTGTATTTAATTCAATATATAAAAATTTATGAATTTAGAACTTACAATAATCGTATCCGGTTTAACCTTTATTGTAATGTTAATTCTCCTTACAAACCTTTATAACAAAATGAGGAGCGTAACTACATTATTGACCGTTTTGATAAAGAAATTTAATGCATTAGAAGAGAAAGTTAAATGGGACGATGAGTATATTAAGACTAAATTGGAAAAAATTGATACTAAAGTTAAACCTGAATACAATGATATAAACTGGAAAGGTTAAACCTACACAAATTTCTTTTAAAATTTTTTACCAACGTTATGAAATATCCTTTATTACAGCTGGCATTAGACTTTATTGACTTACCACGTGCTATTAAAGTGGCTAAAGAAGCAGTACATAGCGGTATGGTAGATTTGATAGAAATTGGTACTCCACTTATAAAATCCGAAGGTGTCCGCGCTATTACAGAAATAAAGTCTATATTAAAATCTGAATTTAAAGAATCACAACTATATAATATCAAATTTGTTGCTGATATGAAAACTATGGATGTTGGAAGGACTGAAGTTGAAATTGCAGCAAAAGCAGGTGCTGATATTGTATGTATTTTAGGTGTTGCACATGATGAAACTTTAAAAGAATCTATTCAAGCAGCAAAAAATTATGGTTGTGAAATTATGGTAGATATGCTTGCAGTGGAAAATGTGTTAGAAAGAATCAAGGTTATACAAGAGTTTGGACCTGATTATTTCGGGTTCCATATACCAATAGATCAACAAATGCGAGGCGAAATAAACTTTGATTTTGTTTCTCAAATAAAAAAAATAACTAACGTTCCTATTGCAGTAGCAGGAGGAATAAATTCTGAAACTGCAGTAGATGCAGTAAACGCTGGAGCTGATATAATCATAGTTGGTGGTGCAATAACTAAATCTAAAGATGTAACAAAATCTATTCAAGAAATTAAACAAGCAATGTTGACAAAAACTAAAATAGAATCTGTATTATATACTCGGGCAAAAAATGTTGAAGAAATAAAAAAAATTTTGTCTATGGTCTCTACTGCAAACATTTCCGATGCGTTACACCGTGGATTACCGTTATATGGTCTTATGCCAATAGGAGAAAATATTAAAATTGTAGGCCCAGCAGTAACTGTAAGAACCTATCCTGGTGATTGGGCAAAACCTGTAGAAGCAATTGATATTGCAGAAAAGGATAGTGTCATAGTAATTGATGCTGGTGGTGTTCCACCTGCAGTTTGGGGAGAATTAGCAACAAATTCTGCAATACAAAAAGGTCTTAGTGGTGTGATTATCTGGGGTGCAATAAGAGACGTTTCTGAAATTAAAAAACTTAAATTTCCAGCGTTTGCTAAAATTGTCACTCCACAAGCAGGTGAACCTAAAGGTTTTGGGGAAATAAATGTCCCTATAACAATTTCAGGAATAAAAATTTTCCCTCAAGATTATATTGTTGCAGACGATGACGGAATTGTCGTTATACCAAAAGAAAAACTTGTTGAAATTACAAACCGTGCAATGGATGTTTTAGAAAAAGAAAACCGAATAAGAGAAGAAATCTTACAGGGTTCTACATTATCAAAAGTACAAGATTTACTTCGTTGGGAAAAGAAATAGACCATTTATGAAACTTGGTATTTTAATCGGCAGTATGCCATACAAAAATCCTAAAATTGCAGTAGAATTAATAAATAAATATTCTGACACTATAATCCCCTGTTGGCCACAACTGCCTAAAAAAAGTTTTAAAGAACAAATGTGTCCACAGTATTCCGAAAATTTCCCCGGAATCGTAATAAACGAACTAAATGAAAAAATTTTTGTTGATATTGAAAGATATGATAAAGAAATTGAAACTTTTTATCACAACTATATTAACCACAATATTGAATATTTTAAAATTTCATTTGACTACGCAGCAGGATTTTACGAACTAATTGATAAGTTACCAACTTTCAATACTCCTTTTGTAAAACTTCAAACCACAGGACCTATAACTTTTGCTCTTACAGTAAAAACTTTGGATGGAAAAGCAATTTTTTATGATACTCAACTACGTGATACTGTTGTAAGACACATTATTATGAAATCCGTATGGCAAATTCATCAATTGAAAACTATTAACAATAAATTAAACAATATAATTTTATTCCTTGACGAACCGTATCTTGCAGCATACGGGTCTGCATTTACCGCAGTATCACGAGAGGAAATTATTTTATGTCTTACAGAAACTATATCTGAAATAAAAAATATTCTTAGTTCAACAAACCTTCTTGTTGGTATCCATTGTTGTGCTAATACTGATTGGTCTATATTGACAGACATACCTAACTTAAATATAATTTCTTTTGATGCACACGATTTTTTTGACAATTTTGTTCTTTATGCATCAAACATCCACAATTTTGTATCTCGTGGAGGAATTCTTGCTTGGGGTTTAGTACCTAATAACGAAAATATTTTCAACGAACCAACAGAATTGTTACTAACCAAATTTCAAAAATATTTAGACAGCCTTCAACAAAAAGGTCTGCAAAAAGAAAATTTAGTAAAAAATTTTTTTATAACACCACAATGTGGTCTCGGAAATACTACACAAGAAGTAACACAACAGGTTCTTGAAACTTCTTCAGAACTTGTTGGTTTAATATCCAAAAAATCTGTGATATGAACTTTACAGAAATTGTTTTTTCTCGTTATAGTTGTAGAAAATTTTTACCTATTCCTGTAGAACATGAAAAAATTATTAAGTGTATAGAATCTGCTCGTGTTGCACCGTCAGCTTGTAACGCTCAACCATGGAAGTTCATTGTTGTAGATGACATTATTTTGAAACAAAAAGTGGTTGATGCAGCAACTTCTGGAATATATAAATTAAGCAAGTTCATCAATTCTGCACCTGTAATAATTGTTGTATTAGCAAATAAAGGAAGTTTTTTATCCCGAGCGGGAAGTTTTGTACGAAATACACGGTTCTATTTAATTGACATCGGAATTGCCTGTGAACATATTGTATTACAAGCCACAGAATTAGGTTTAGGTAGTTGTTATATAGGCTGGTTTAACGAACCTGCAGTGAAAAAAGTTTTGTCAATACCTAAAGAATACGAGATTCCTTTACTAATTTGTCTCGGTTATCCACAAGAAGGTCAAAAACATAAAGATATAATTAGTAAAACTGCAAATTCTTCTTCAAGAAAAGATATAAAAGAAATTCTTTCATTTAATGAGTTTAAGTAACTAAACAAATTTAAATTATAAAAAGTAAGAAAGGGGAAACTGTTATGAGCAAATATAAAGATGAACTTAAAAAAATAGAACAAGAAATATACAAAATCATGCTTGATTCTAAAATTTCCAGATATAAACTTATTCCATATATAGCCCGTTGGGCTGCAGAACTTAAATATAGAGAAGAAACTAAAGATTGGTTAGACAGTGAACGGATTAACAAAGCAATTTATGATGTTTTAACTAATAAAGTTACTATACAACAGATTAAATCTCTTCCACCATTAAATGTAAGAAAAAAATTAGGAATTATTACTACAGAAACTTCTGAATTACAATCTACTGTTTCAGAGCCAAAATCTGATGAAAAAGAAAAAGATGTAAAGAAGAAAAAATAAACTGCAATGAACCTGAAAAATAGAAACGTGTTAATAGGCATTACTGCAGGTGTTGCGATATATAAAGTTTGTGAATTAGTAAGAAAATTAATTAGTCTTGGTGCAAAAGTTAAATGTATAATGACATCTGCTGCAACAAAACTTATTTCTCCAGTGTTATTTGAACATTTGTGTAAAAACAAAGTTTATACGGAAATGTTTGTTTCACATTCTGCTGAAGAATACGACCCTTTACATATTTCATTGTCTTCTTGGGCAGATATAATAATAGTGGCTCCGTGTAGTTGTAACACACTCTCAAAATTGTCTCATGGAAAAACTGAAGATTTATTAACTTCTACAATTTATGCCTGTGATTTAAAAAAAACAAAAGTTATAATTTGCCCTTCCATGAACAGTAATATGTGGGAACATCCTATAACTCAACAAAATATTAAAATTTTAAAAGAAATTGGTTATAAAATAATTCCTCCGGAAAAAGGTGAACTATTGTGTGAAAAATCAGGTGTTGGAAGACTGCCTTCAATAGAAAAAATTCTTAACTATATTAAAAGCATATAAATTATGTTGTACACATTAATTTGTAACAGCATTTTGATAGATCCACAAAAAAATCTCGTAATACATAATGGTGCAATATTAATAGACGAAAATGGAATAATATTAGATGTTGGTACAACAGATGAATTAAGAAGGAAAGTGTTTCAGCTAACTGAAGAAACTAAAACTTTACATCTGAAAATTGTTGATTTAAAAGGTAAAATATTACTACCAGGCATGGTCTGTGCTCATCACCATTTTTATTCTTCTTTTGCTCGTGGGTTAGTATTAAAAAATTACAATCCACAAAATTTTGTGCAAATACTACAACAATTATGGTGGAAGTTGGATAGTCTACTTTCTGAAGAAGAAATTTATCTAAGCAGTATCATAGCGTTAATAGATTGTCTTCGTTATGGCATTACAACTATCATTGATCATCATGAATCACAAGGGTATCAACTTGGTTGTCTACAGCAAATTAAAAAAGCAGTAGAATTTGTCGGATTAAGAGCGTGTTTATGTTTAGGTGTCTCTGATAGATATGATAGATCTGAGCAAGGACTACAAGAAACTGAAGAGTTCCTAAATTCTATTTTAGAAAACCCCTCCACATTGGTAACTTCTATGTTAGGGTTACACGCATCATTCACTGTAACCAATAAAACATTACAAAAAATTTCTCAATTAAAACAAAAATACAATGTTGGTGTTCATACACATTGTGCTGAAGATATAGCAGATCAAGAAAATTGTAAACAACAATACGGTGTTTATGTTGTAGAACGTTTCCATAATTATGGATTACTTGGAAAAAATACAATTTTAGCCCATTGTGTACATATTACTGAAAAAGAAATGCAACTTATTGCAGAAACAAATACTAATGTAGTGGTAAATCCAGAATCAAACATGAACAATGCAGTTGGTGCACCGGATGTGTTAAAAATGTTATCTTATGGTATAAACGTAGGTTTAGGAACAGACGCTATGAGTTCACATATGTTATCCCAAGCAAAAAGTTTATACTTATTATTACGCCATCAAAATAAAAATCCAAATGTAGGTTTTACAGAATCTGTAGATATTTTGTTTAAAAACAATCCAAAAATTGTAGAATATGTGTTTGGTAAAAAGTTTAACACTTTTGTTTCTGGTGTACCGTTAGACGCTGTGGTGGTTAACTATATACCACCTACTCCTGTCACAAGTTCAAACTTTTATGGACATTTGTTATTTGGTATTTTATATTCTACTGTGGAGATGGTTTTTGTAAACGGTAAGGTTTTATTACAAGAGGGTCGAATTATAAATTTTTCCGAAAAAGATATATTAAAAGAAGCTCAAAAAGTAGCTCAAAAATTCTGGTCAAAGTTTTAGTATAGTTTATGAACCTAAATTTTGATTTAGTAGAAAAATATAAATCATTATCAAAAGAAATACAAAAAATACGAGGTTTCCTTTGAAATAGAAAATAATAATATAAGAATTGCTGAACTTGAAAAACAACTCGCTGACCCGTCTATATGGAACGACCCAACAAAACAATCTTACCAAGTAGAAATTATAAAAGAACTTGAACAACTTAAACAAAAGAATGCTACTTGGCAAAAAATTTCTACCCTTGTGTCTGAAATAGATACTATAATAGAACTTTCCGAACATACGGAAGATGAAAGTTTAAATACTGAGATGTCCTCAAGATTGTCTGAATTAGAAAAAATTATAAAAGAGATAAAACTTAACGTATTGTTATCACAACCACACGATATCTCTAACGCTATTGTTAGTTTACATGCAGGAGCCGGAGGAACAGAAGCGTGTGACTGGGTGGGAATGTTGTTCAGAATGTATAGCCGCTGGGCTGCTAAAAAGGGGTTTGAAATTGAAGTTGTAGACAGTTCGCCAGGAGAAGAAGCAGGGTTTAAAAGTATTACTTTTATTGTAAAGGGAAAATATGCTTATGGACTACTTAAAGGTGAAGAAGGTGTGCATAGGTTAGTTAGGATATCACCGTTTGATGCAAACAAGCGTAGACATACATCTTTTGCCAGTTGTGACGTTTCTCCTGAAGTTGAAGAAGAAGAAATAAAAATAGATGAAAAAGATTTAAGAATAGACACATTCCGCGCTTCAGGTCACGGAGGACAACATTTACAAAAAACAGAATCTGCTGTAAGAATACTACATATTCCGACAGGTATAGTTGTTCAATGCCAGTCAGAACGTTCTCAATTAAAAAATAAACTCATGGCATTGAAAATTTTGAAATCTCGTATCTACAGACTCAAACAATTACAACAACAGCAACAAAAACAAATAGAACGACAACAAAAAGGTGAAATTGGTTGGGGTAGACAATCAAGATCCTACATATTTATGCCATATCATCTGGTGAAAGATAATCTCACTGGAGTAGAAATTACTGATGTGGAATCTGTAATGGATGGTAACATAGATCCTTTTATAGAAGCATATTTAGAGAAGTTTAGTAAATAAAAAACTTTTCTTTATTTTAACCTATCGTTGTGCCTACCATAAAAATTTGACAGATAACATAAAAATAGATAAATATTGATTTTTATCCTGTTTGTTTGTATAAATATTTTTAAGGATAGCAATATGGAAAATAAAATCACTACTCATATAAAATGGCTCGGCCATGCAAGTTTTTTAATTGAACAAAACAATTGTATAATATATATTGACCCATGGAAAATAAATCCATACCTTCCAAAATCTGATATTATACTTATTACACATGAACATTTTGACCATTGTTCTAAACCAGATATTGAAAAAATATTAAAACCTGATACTATAATAATAACTAACAATTACTCGGCAGAAAATCTGGCCGGTATAAAAGCAAAAATACAAATACTTCATCCAGAAGAGTCAATTACCATTAAAAACATAACTATACAAACAGTACCTGCATATAATATTAACAAACCGTTCCATCCAAAGATTATGCAAGGGTTAGGGTTTATAATTGAAACTTCTTTTGGCAAAGTTTACCACTGTGGTGATACTGACCTTATACCTGAAATGAAAAATATAAAGTCTGATATAGCCTTGCTTGCTGTTTCAGGAACTTATGTTATGACAGCAAAAGAAGCAGCAGAATCCGCTAAAATAATAAATCCTAAAGTTGCAATACCGATGCATTACGGAGATATCGTAGGTTCACTAAAAGACGCTGAGGAGTTTTGCAATTTATTAAAAGATACCAATATAAGTACTTTGATTTTAGAAATATTTAAATGAAAGTTGCAGTAGTAAGTGACACCCATGGAAATTTAGAAAATTTGACCAAACTAACAAATTATCTAATAGAAAACAAAATTTCTACTTTAATTTTCTTAGGTGACGAGTGTGAAGATATAGAAGCTGTAAAACATCTATTCAGTGAAGTTATTTGGGTACCAGGAGTTTATTGTTCACATTATCAAGACAAGAGTATCCCTCACAGAATTATAAAAAAATTTTGTAATGTTAATGTATTAATCACTCACACACCAACATCACATATCAACGATTTTCCAGATGACATCAAACCTGAAAAAGTTACTAAACAACAAGTGGATATCGTGTTATATGGTCACACACACATACCAAATATAGAAACAAAATCTGGTATTATATGGATCAACCCAGGTCATCTAAAAAATGAAGATAAGAAAACTCCTTACCCAAGTTTCGCCATTATAGACTTTTTAAACAGAAATGTAAAAATTTTTAATCTATTTACAAAACAAGAAATTTTATCTGCAGTGTTTTAAAAACTTCTTATGAATAAGTTATATCTTCAGACTTACGGTTGTCAGATGAATGTAGCAGATTCTGAATATATTGCGTCAATATTACTGTCCACAGGTAATTTTGAAATAACCAAAGATATAACTAAAGCAAATATTGTAATAGTCAACACCTGTTCTGTACGCCAACATGCAGAAGACCGTGCTATGTCATTTTTAGGAAAATTAAAAAAATTAAAAATGGAAAATGAAAAATTATTCGTAATAGTCATAGGATGTTTTGCTCAAAGAGCAAAATTTGAGTTACAAAAAAATTTCCCGTTTATAGATCTTGTTGTAGGGCCTCTTGAATACGAGTTTCTGCCGGAAATGTTACAGCAAAAACTTAACATTGTTGTGCCTAAAGAAAAAAAACATCTCAACCTATTCAACAAAGTTAGCGTCTTTGTCCCAATAATGACAGGATGCAATAATTTTTGTTCTTATTGTATTGTTCCTTATGTCCGTGGGAAAGAAATTTCACGTCCTACCACAGAAATTTTGCAAGAAATTAAAGTATTACTTGATAATGGAGTGGCTGAAGTGGTTTTGATTGGGCAAAACGTCAATTCTTATCAATATAATAACACAAATTTTCATCAATTGCTTGAAAAGGTAGCAACTTTTTATCCACAAAAAAAGTATTGGATAAGGTTCCTCACTAACCACCCTAAAGATATGAACCTTGAGATTATAAAGGTAATAAAACGTCATTCTAACATAGCAAGACATATCCATTTACCTCTGCAGTCAGGTTCAGATAGAATCTTACAACTTATGAATAGAAATTATACTTTGGAAAAGTATAAACAAATTGTCAACATGATTCGTCAAGAAATTCCAGAGATATCTATCACTACTGACCTAATCGTTGGTTTCCCTACAGAAACAGAACAAGATTTCCAAGCAACAGTTGCCGCAGTAAAAGAAATAAAATTTGATTCAGCATTTGTGTTTAAATATTCCCCAAGAAAAGGAACAAAAGCACAACAGTTTAACGACGACGTCCCTAAAGAAGTAAAAGAAAAAAGACATTATGAACTTTTAACACTTTGCGACACTATTGCTCAACAAAAAAATTTGCAATATTTAAATTCTCAACAAGAAGTTTTAATTGTTGCACAAAAAAATAAACATACATATCTTGGAAAAACTCTAACAAATAAAACTGTTGAAATTATCGCAAAAAACCACCTTTCAATTTCATTAAATCAATTTGTTAAAATAAAATTTTCTAAAGTAAAAGGACATTCTTTTGTTGGAATTGTAGAAGAATCTAAAGCAAAATCTTAACTCTGAATAATTTAAAACTAAATAATTCATTTTTAGTTCACATGAACGAATTAGAAATTAATCTAACACCTTTAATGCGACAATATCAGCAAATTAAACAACAATATAAGGACTGTATTTTAATGTTTCGTTTAGGAGATTTTTATGAAATGTTTGGTGAAGATGCAATAAAATCTTCACCTGTGTTAGGTGTAGTGCTTACTAAAAGACAAAATATTCCTATGTGCGGTGTACCATTTCATAGCGTAAACAATTATATATCAAAACTTTTAAATTCTGGATTCAAAGTAGCTATCTGCGAACAAATTGAAGACCCAAAACTTGCAAAAGGTGTAGTAAAACGTGAAGTAGTGCGAGTAATCACTCCAGGAACTATTATTGAAGAAAATCTTCTTGAGGCAAATAAAAATAATTTCCTTACATGTATCAATTTCGTAGTTTACAAAGATACTCATATTGTAGGACTAGCAAATATAGATATTTCTACAAGCGATTTTTTAGTCACTCAGTTTGAAGATAAAAATTTTTCTAAAACAATAGATGAACTTGTTAGAATTTCTCCACGAGAAATTGTGGCAAAAATGTCACAAAAAGAATTAGTTAATAAAATTGTTTCAGAGTATAAAGAAGTGCATATTGAATTTATTGAAGATTGGTATTTTGACATAACTACTGCAATAGAAAAAATTAAAAATAAATATAATATATTTTCTTTAGAAACTTTTGGTTTAGATGTAAATCGGCATAATGTTATAATTTCTTCAATAGGAGGACTATTTGAATATTTAGAACGTACACAAAAAAATTTATTACCAAAATTAAAAGGTATAAAGTTCTATACATTAGAAAATTACATGATTCTTGATTCAAGTTGTATCCGTAACCTTGAACTTGTAGAGAATATCTATGACCGAACAAGAAAAAATACTCTACTTGATTGCATAGACAAAACAATAACTGCTCCTGCTGCAAGATTAATCCGTAATTGGTTACTCAAACCTTTAGTTAATGTTGAACAAATCCAAAACAGATTAAAAATGGTAGAATTTTTCTACCAAAACGATTCTTTAAGACAAAAAGTTAGGGAAAAACTTAAATTTGTCTCAGATATTGAACGAATAACTAACAGGATATCATTAAAAACTGCTAATCCTAAAGAATTGTTAGCATTAAAAGAATCTTTAATGGTTATACCTGAGATACTTAATTTAATTAATAACTCCGTTACAACAACCTATCTTAATCAGTTTGGAAATGAAATCTTTCAACAAATCATAGATATACCCGAAGTACAAACAGTTGTAAATATAATAGATACAAGCATCAATCCTGATGCACCTGTAGATATCAAAAAAGGTGGTGTAATAAAAAATGGATATAACAAAGAATTAGATGAATTAAAACATATTTATTATTCTTCAAAAGAGTGGTTGCTAAACTATCAAGAAGAACAACGTAGAAAAACTTCTATATCATCACTAAAAGTTGGTTACACTTCTGTATTTGGATATTATATTGAAGTTACAAAACCTAATTTACATCTAGTTCCACCAGAATATATCCGTAAACAAACATTGAAAAATGCAGAACGGTTTACTACTAACGAATTAAAGGAGTTTGAAAACAAAATTCTTTCTGCTGAAGAACGAATATCACAGCTTGAAGAATTTTTATTTAAAGAAGTTCTTGAAAAAATAACAATGTATACTACATTACTTTACGAAGTATCTTATAAAATTTCTTTAATAGACATTTACAGTAGTCTTGCTGAAGTTGCTAAAAAAAATAATTATACTAAACCTATCATTGATAATTCTTATGTAATACAACTAAAATCTTCACGCCATCCTATAATTGAACAAATTTTACCTTACGGTAAGTTTATACCTAACGATGTATATCTTGACGGTGATGAGACAAAATTAATAATAATTACAGGACCAAATATGGCTGGAAAATCAACATATCTACGTCAGGTTGCATTATGTGTAATTTTAGCACAGATGGGAAGTTTTGTTCCTGCAGAATACGCTCACATCGGAGTTGTAGACAAAATCTTTGCACGGATAGGTGCAACAGACTACTTATCAAAAGGTCTTTCTACATTTATGGTAGAAATGCAAGAAACTGCTAATATTTTACATAATGCTACTGATAGAAGTTTAATCATATTAGACGAAATAGGCCGTGGAACTTCTACTTATGACGGTATTTCTATCGCTTGGTCAACAATAGAATACCTTGTCAACAAACAAAATTGGAAAAACAACCATTGCCCAAAAACTCTTTTTGCAACACATTATTTTGAACTTACTGATCTTGAAACAAAATATGCTGGAATAAAAAATTATAATGTGGCAGTTAGAGAAATGAAAGATGAAATTGTGTTTTTATACAAAGTGGTTGAAGGATGTTCAGATAAATCTTATGGTATACATGTAGCAAACCTTGCTGGATTGCCTAAAGAAGTTATCCAAAGAGCAAAGGTGTTGTTAAAATATCTACTAAATGCTGCTGCAAATATAGAAACAGCATTGCAAAGTAAATCTAAACAATTAGAATTAGACTTGCAAACAGATACTCAACAAAAAATTTTTACACAACTAATGACTGAACTTGAAAAAATTGATATAAATAACTTAACACCAATTGAAGCATTTAATACTATACTCAAATGGAAAAAAATCATAACCAACGAAGAATAAACCATCAACAGTACCAGGGAATAGAACGACGAAGATTTAAACGAATAAATGTGTTACATTTTTCTGAACCTATAGATATTGTTATACCTGAAAAGAACATTTCTACTCCCGGTATTTTAATGGATATCTCACCAGATGGTGCAGGTATTCTAAGTTTTGAAAAATTAGAACTTAACACAACTTTTTATTTAACTATCAATCTTAACAAAATTAAAACTGGAACTATTAAAGCGAAAGTTATTTGGGTAAAACAGTTAGGTAGTATTTTTAGAATAGGATTACAATTCTTAAACATTTCATCTGAAGATTTTTTTAAAATTTACTCGTTTATAGAAAAATTTAAATTGGAAGATTTTTAATCTTTATGACACAAAACTCTAAAATAAAACTTTTACCTCCAGAAATCTACAACCGTATTGCTGCAGGAGAAGTGATAGAACGACCTGCTAATGTTGCAAAAGAACTTATAGAAAACAGTATAGATGCTCAATCTAGTGAAATTGTCATAGAAATTGTTTCTTCTGGGAAAAAACTTATTCGTGTAACAGATAACGGTATCGGAATGAACAAAGAAGAACTCGAACTTGCTATACAACCACATGCTACTAGTAAAATAAGTTCCTATGAAGATATTTATAACCTTTCTACTTTAGGATTTCGTGGTGAAGCTTTGTCTTCAATTGTAAGTGTATCAAAAACACGAATTGTTTCAAAACCTGAAGGTGCTGATACTGGATATGAAATTATTGTCCATGGTGGAGAAATTGTATCTATTAAACCATCGGCTGCAAATAAAGGAACTTCTACGGAAGTTAAAGATTTGTTTTATAACACTCCTGCAAGATTAAAATTTTTAAAATCTGATTATACAGAAAAAATACATATTATAAGAACCGTTGAAGAATATTGTATCTCATACAAAAATATTGGGTTTAAACTTTTCGTAGACGGCAATTTATCTTTTTGCGCCTCTCCAACACAAAATTATAGTAAGCGTTTAGAAGATATTTTAGGTAAAGATGTTGTAAAACATCTGTTATTTTTTGAAGAAACAAAAGATAAAATAAAACTTACTGGGTTTATTTCGCCAATAGATTTTACACAAGTAAATAAATCGTTACAAATGTTTTTTGTAAACAACAGACCTATAACTTCAAGAACAATTTCACAGGCATTATATGATGCTTACAGGGACAGTTTACCTACAGGAAGACATCCTATAGGTATAATTTTTATTTTTCTACCTCCACAAGAAATTGATGTTAATGTACATCCAACGAAACGTGTTATAAAATTTAAACAAGAAACAGAAATTTATGAGTTAATAAAAAATACTATACGCACAAGGTTCAAAACTGATGTAATTAAACAAACAGGATTTGTACCACAACAACAAATTAAGTTAGAACAGCCAACACCTATAAAACTTCAGGCACAAAATCAAAAATTAGATTTGGGTTTAACTGAAAATTCTTATTTAACTTTTCAACCTAAACTACAAGAAAACAAATATGAAAAAATTGGTTTTAATGAATACGTATATTTAGGACAATTAAGAAAAACTTACCTTTTGTTAGAAACCAATAAAGGATTGACTATCATAGATCAACATGCTTCAAGTGAACGTATATTATACGAAAAATTTTTGTCTTCAGAACATCTTGCTGTACAGAAGTTGTTGTTACCTTTTAATATAGAACTGAAACCATCTGATTTTGAAATTATAAAACCATATATTGAAGAAATAAACAAATTAAGTTTTGAAATAACTGTTACAGGGAAAAATTCTATTGGAATTTATGGTATTCCTGCAATACTTGAAATAGAGGATGTTAAAGATTTTATTACGAAATTTATTGAAAATCTGCTTTCTGAATTTAAGGAAACAACAAAAAATGTAGAACCTAAAGAACGGATTGTTCGCAGTGCCTGCCGTGCTGCAATAAAAGCAAACGATACTATGACTTTAAAGGATGTAGATGTTCTCATATCTGATTTATCAAAATGTGAACAACCGTTCACTTGTCCTCATGGTAGACCTACAATACTTAACATTGATATAACTCAACTTGAAAAAATGTTCTTGCGAAGAAAATAATTTTTGGAGAATATGAAATCTATCCAGATACCTATCCTACTTGGGCCAACTGCTACAGGAAAAACACAAGTAGCTGTTGAACTAGCAAAAAAATTGCCACTACAAATAATCTCTGCAGACTCTAGACAAGTATATAAATATCTGTCTATAGGGACTAACAAACCTCAAGGTAAATGGGAAACTCTATCTAACAATAAAAAAGTTTATTTCGTTGATGGAATTCCATATCATCTTGTAGATTTCCTTGAACCTGATAAAGAATACAATGCTGGGATGTTCATATATGATACAGAAAAAATTATTACTGAAATTTTTTCTGAAAACTGTTTACCTATGATTGTTGGGGGAACAGGGTTATATATAAAATCTTTTATAGACGGACTTTCAACAATACCGGGTAAAAATCAACAAATACGAGATTATTTAAACAATTTATATTTGTTATATGGCAAAAATTATCTTTATCAACTTTTACAAAATTATGACCCACAAAGAGCATCTGAAATACATCCTAATAATATCCATAGAATAATTCGAGCTTTGGAAATTATTTTACAAACAGGTAAACCTGTCAGCGAACTTTTAAAAACATTGCCTAAAACTCAACCACATACAAATGTCATACAGATTGGGTTATATATGAGTAAACATTTGCTTTTTAATCGGATAGTAAAAAGAACCGAATTAATGTTCAAAAATGGTCTTATAGAAGAAACACAGAAGTTTTTAACTCAATGGGGGAAACATAAAAATCTAGCTGTTTTGTCTTCTATAGGTTACCGTTGGGTTATAAAATACTTACAACAAGAAATTGACCTTGAAACTGCAAAAAAATTTTTTATAAAGGATACCATGAAATATGTTAAAAATCAGTACACATGGTTTAAAAAAGACCTTCGAATTAAATGGATAAATTGTGACAATTTAACAGTATCACAAGTAGTTAACAAAGTTTACGAGATGATAATTTCGTAAATTTTTAAGCTGATATGGAAAAAGTAGTCACAGTAGGAGTAGTGTTAAAAAATTCTTCTAAAAAAACAGAATATTCTTCATTGGTTGAACTTGCAAACCTTGTTGCTACTGCTAACGGTGTGGTAGTAAAAGAATTTTTAGTAAAACGGGATACTATTGACCCAGCATATTATATTGGTAAAGGTAAAGCAGAAGAAATAGGTGAGTTTGTCGCTAAAAATAATATTCATACTGTAATTTTCGACAATGAGTTAACACCTGCACAACTACGTAATCTGGAACAAAAAATTAATTGTAAAATTGTGGATAGAACACGACTCATACTTGATATTTTTGCCCAAAGAGCACATACTAGAGAAGCTCAATTACAAGTAAAACTTGCACAATGTGAATATTTGCTTCCAAGATTGACTAAGAAGGGAATTTATATGGATAACCAAGTTGGTGGAATAGGTACTCGTGGACCCGGAGAAACAAAACTTGAATACGATAGACGACAAATCATGCAACATATCGTAAAAATTAAACACGAACTTGAGAAAATAAAAACATCACGTGAGTTACAAAAAAAACAAAGAATTATTTCTGGTATACCTCTTGTAGCATTAATAGGTTATACTAATACTGGAAAATCTACACTGTTTAATACATTATTAAAAAAATATGAATCATATGCCGACGATAAACTATTTGCAACTCTTGACCCACTGATTAGAAAAGTTGAATTGCCATCCGGAACAAAAATTCTAATTATCGACACTGTAGGATTTATAAACAAACTTCCTCACCATCTTGTGGAAAGTTTTAAATCAACGTTGGAAGTTATAAAAGACGCTTCATTACTATTAGAAGTAATAGATGTGACATCTCCTAATATCAATACACAAACAGCATTAGTTTGGCAAATTTTAACCGAATTGTCTGCACAAAATATCCCTTTAATAAAAGTCTATAACAAAATTGATTTGTTACCTGAAAATATCAAAAAAAATTATATAAAAAAATTTGCTACTTCTTCATCACAAAACTCTGTAGTAATTTCTGCAAAAACAGGTTTCGGTATAGATTCTTTAATCCAAAAAATTGAAAAAAATATAAATAAATTGTTTATTACAAAAACTATAAAAATACCATTAGAAAAATATCAAATCGTTAATTATATATATAAACACTGTAGTGTCCTTTCTAATTCTGTAGAGAAAGAACATGTTCTGTTAAAAATTAAAACAACAAAAAATATATATTTCAAACTAAAAAATATCATCAACTCTGAATTGTAACTGTATGCTTACAGCTTCTAATTTTATTACAGTGTTAAGAATAATTTTAGTGTTGTATTTCTGTATTCTATTTTATTTCAACAACACTAAACTTGCTATTCTTATATTTTTGTTTTCTGTAATTACAGATTTTATAGACGGACTTTTAGCAAGAATATTAAAACAACAAACTGCAATTGGCAGTTTTCTTGACCCTGTTGCCGATAAAATACTTGTAATAACTACATTAATAATTTTGATGACACGCAAATATATTCCTTTATGGTTATTTTTTCTTATCATACTAAGAGATATTTTACTAGTTATAGGTTGGCTAATAAATTATTCACGGTTTAAAACAATAAAAACTGTCCCACGAATATCAGGAAAAATTACTGTTTTTTTACAAATGACTATGCTGATTTTGGTGGTATTTAATATTGAATTAAATTCTTTGTTTTTAACAAAATTAAACTCAGTAATTTTTTTGATTGTAGCAATTTCTGTGTTTATTTCATTAATTGATTATATAACAAGTTATATTTCTAAAAATTTCTAAAACTAAATGAGAATTATTTTTTTAATTATATTCAGTTATTTATTCGGTAGTATCCCTACTGGATATTTGTTAGTAAAAAAAATTAAAAAAACAGATATCCGCAAAGTAGGTTCAGGGAATATAGGTGCTACAAACGCTTTTCGTGTAGGGGGGAAATTTGTAGGAATCGCAACTTTTATTATAGATTTTTTTAAAGGATTTATACCAGTAATATTCACAAAACATTTCATACTGTCAACTGATGAACTTTATATATTAGAGCCGGTGATATTGTTGGTTAGTGTCTTAGGACATGTAACAACTTTATTTCTAAAATTTCGTGGTGGAAAAGGGGTTGCTACCGCTATCGGAGGAATTACTGCAATATCACCACAAATTTCATTAATATGTATAGCAGTGTTTATTGTTACTGTGACTATTTCTAAATATGTCTCTTTAGGTTCTATTTTAAGTTCAGTTATATTTATTATTCTTATATTTTTTTCACCTCAATTTAAAGTGTATCCAACTATAAGTAAATTAATTTTTATTTCCACTGCAGGATTGATCATATATAGACATAAATCAAATATACTACGGATCATTAATTCAACAGAAAACAAAATTTTTAGTTAATTATTAAAGATGAGTTACAACTTCAACAATCCTAAATTATTTATTCTTGGTGCAGGCTGTTGGGGTTCTACTTTAGCAACAATATATGCACAAAAAGGGTACTGTGTTTACCTATGGGAACCAGATGAAAAACAAGCACAAAAACTTGCTATGAATAGACAACTTGAGTTTTTTAAATTTGTGACAATACCAAAAACTGTTATAATAGGCAGTGAACTTACAAAACTTCTAGACTATGACATCATTTTACTTGTAACACCTTCAAAATATGTTAAAGAAACATTATGGAAAATTTTTAAAATCCCTGATTTTGAGAAAATTAAAAAAAATAAAATTATAATTTCTTGTGTAAAAGGTTTCGCAACAGAACAGATGTTACGTCCATCCCAACTTATAACCGAAATTTTAAAAGTTAACCAACAAAACATCTTTGTATTTTCCGGCCCATCACATGCTGAAGAAGTTGCACAAAAAAAACCTACTGCAATAACACTCGCAGGAAAAAATATTAAGTTACTGCCAATATTACAACAAATTCTTTCAACAAAATTTTTACGAGTGTACATTCATACTGACATTGTAGGTGTAGAACTTGGCGGAATATTAAAAAATGTTTATGCAATTGCATGTGGAATTTGTGATGGAGCACAATTGGGTAATAACGCAAAAGCTGCAATTATCACACGGTCTATGAAAGAACTTGTTCTTGTAGGTAAAATGTTAGGTGGAGAAGAGAAAACTTTTTTTGGTTTATCTGGACTTGGCGATTTGTTAACTACAAGTTATTCACCTTATTCACGAAACAGAACTTTTGGCGAATTAGTAGTTGTAAAAAAAGATATTACCACGGCTAAAAGAAAAATTAAAAGTGTTATTGAAGGAATTAGAACAACAAAATTTTTACATAAAATTGCATCAAAGTTTAAACTTGACTTACCTATTGCAGAAGAAGTGTATAAAATTATATATAAAAACAAATCTATAGAATCTGCAATAAAAACTTTGTTCTCCCGTAAATTACAATTTGAATTTTATAATTACCTAAAATGAATAAAAGCGATATTATACAAAAACTGGCAAAATATACACTTACAAAAAATGAAGCAAAAAAAATTGTTAATTTTATTTTTGATACTATTACCACTGCATTACTTAGTGGAGAAAAAGTACATATACAAAATTTGGGTACTTTTATAGTACGAACCTATAAAGCAAAAAAAATGTATCATCCAAAGAAAAAAAAGTTTTTACTTGTAAATCCTAAACGAAAAATAAAATTTGTAGTTTCTAAAAAACTTCTACTAAAATTGAACAAAAATTATTAATTTTTTTTATGTTCACTGAAAAAAAATACTATACTATAGGCGAATTTGCAAAAAAAGTCGGTGTTGAAAAATATACGTTAAGATACTGGGAAACTGTGTTCCCACAATTAAAACCATATAAAACTGAAAACGGACATAGAAGATATTCAAACGAACATGTGGAAATTGTAGAGTTTATAAAAGATATCATGTGGAACAAAAAGTATACAATAGAAGGAGCTAAAAAAGTGTTAAATGAACACTTTTCAAAACAAAAAGCTACTACACAATTTAGACTAAATTTCTCTTTTACAAACGTAACACAATTTGCTAAAGAAATTAAAAAAGTATTATCAGAAATAATTGATATTCTTGAAGAAAAATAATAAATTATGATAGAACAAATATTAAATTATCTTACTCATCTACCAAAAGAAATTATAGTAATAATTATTGCGATGTTACCTATTGCGGAACTTCGTGGTGCTATACCTGTAGCATTAACAATGTTTAAATTTGGCATAACGAAATCTTTTTTACTTGCATTAACAGGGAACTTTTTGTTTGTGTTACCTTTTTTATGGTTTTTAAACCATCTACACAAATATATGATGTCAATCAAATGGTATAACAAATTTTTTAGTTGGTGGTTTAACCGAGTAAAAAGTAAAACTCAAAATATTGAAAAGTACGAATATATAGGGTTAAGTATTTTTGTAGCAATACCATTACCTATGACTGGTGCTTGGAGTGGTTGTGTTGCAAGTTATTTATTAGGACTTAACTTATGGAAATCAACTATCGCAATTTTCGTAGGAATAATAATTGCTGGAATAATCGTCACAATCTCTACTCTAAGTGTAGCTGAAGGAATAAAGTTGGTATTTTGATTACCAATTTCGGGGTGTGGCTCAGTTGGATTAGAGCGCATGGTTCGGGACCATGAAGTCGTGGGTTCAAGTCCCACCACCCCGAATGAAATATTTAAAAACTATGGACCAAAAAACTACTAAACAAATCTATAAAAAATCATTAAGATTACATAAATTTTATCGTGGGAAAATTGCTACAGTACCAAAATGTCCTATAACTAAATTAGAAGACTTTAATTATTGGTACACGCCAGGTGTTGCAGCAGTAAGTAGAGAAATATATAACGATGCCAACAAAGTGTTTGAATATACAAATAAATGGAACACTATAGCAATAATTTCTGACGGTAGTCGTGTTTTAGGTTTAGGTGACATTGGTCCTGAAGCAGCATTACCTGTGATGGAAGGTAAAGCATTAATTTTTAAATATCTTGGTGGAGTAGATGCTATACCTATTGTATTAAATACAAAAAATCCGGATGAAATTATAAACGTTGTTAAAATAATTTCTATCAATTTTAGTGGTATAAATCTTGAAGATATTGAACAACCAAAATGTTTCTATATTCTTGAACGTTTAAGGGAAGAACTTGACATTCCTGTTTGGCATGACGACCAACAAGGTACTGCTACAGTAACACTTGCCGCTTTAATAAATGCATTAAAAATAGTCAATAAAAAAATAAATGAAATAAAAATTGCTATGGTAGGTGCTGGTGCTGCAAATATGGCTACTGTAAGATTGTTAACTAAATATGGAGCAGTTAAAGAAAATATTATTATGGTAGACTCTAAAGGTATCTTGCACCCTGATAGAAAAGATATTCAACAACAAAAGGATATATATAAAGAAAAATGGGATATGTGCATAAATTCTAACAAAGAAAGAAGAACTGGCGGAATAAAAGAAGCGTTAGTAGGTTGCGATGTTTTAATTGCAGCATCTAAACCAGGACCCGGAGTTATAAAAAAAGAATGGATTAAAACAATGGCAAAAGACGCTATTGTTTTTGCAGAAGCAAATCCTGTACCTGAAATTTACCCTCAAGAAGCAAAATCTGCCGGTGCAAGAATCGTTGCTACAGGACGGTCTGATTTTGTTAACCAAATAAATAATTCATTATGTTTTCCTGCAATATTTCGTGGAGCATTAGATGTCCAAGCAAAAAAAATTACTGACGAAATGTGTATTTCTGCTGCAAAATCAATTGCAGAATATGCACAAAAAAAAGGAATTAATGAAAATTATATAATCCCTACTATGACTGAATATGACATGTATCCTGAAGTGGCAGTCACAACAGCATTAACTGCTATTCAACAAAAAATAACAAAAATAAAACTGTCAAAAAAAGAATTGCGTAAAAAAATATTTTCAATAATAAATTCAACACGAAAACAAATTGATTTGTTGACAAAGAAAAACCATTGTTTCTACATCCATAAATGAGTAAAAAAATATTTTTAAATTTTATTTCTATTTACTTTTTTTTACTTGTGCCTACTTGTGCTATTTCCAAAATCATACGATATAAATATTTTGCAGAATCGTTACGAATAGATGGTGGCAGCGGGAAAATTTATTCTTTTAATTCTTATACTTTAGAACAAAAAAAAATTTCTTTAGGTCTTCACAGGTTTGATTTTGTAATAAACTATGGCGCAACAGTAAATTCAGAAATTGGTTTAAAATTTAATCTCTATGATTTACAAGATCTTTCTAAAATATCACATAATTTAAATAAAATTTCACCATATATTAAATATCACATAATTGATTCTTCTTATGACAACCCGTTTGATCTAAGTTTAGGAATTTACAGAAACTGTGGATTTTTAGTAATAGAAAAGTTATTTCCAAAATTTTATTCTACATCGTTCGTCACAAACCTATTCTTCTCTTTTTTTGAACAACAAAAATTTTTTTATACTTTTGCTTTTTCTAAATATACAAAATGGGTGGAGATTGTTGTTGATAGTAATATAATTAATGAAAAGTATTCTATTGGTGCAAGATGTTTATTAACCCCTGAAATAAAACTAGATTTGTTCATACTTGATATAAAAAATTTGTCCAATATATTGTTTAACAATTTTATTTTTGGTATAACAATTAAATCTTAACTTTCTTTGTGAACAATCTATTGCTGGATATGAAAGAAACTGTATGTGCGAAAATTGTCCTTTCAGGAAGAGTGCAAGGTATAGGATTTAGATGGTTTGTCAAAGATGTTGCTCAACAAGAAAATGTTTATGGGTACGTAAGAAATAACTATGATGGTAGTGTTGAAATTGTAGCTGAATGTTCAGCTGCTGTGTTAGAAAAGTTTTTACATAGAATTCAAACTGAACATAGTTATGCAAAAATTACCGATGTAAAAATAGAATATCAATACCCACAAGGATATAAAACTTTTCGTATAGAATTTTAACCAATGGATAAAAAAATTGTTGTACAACAGAAACTAAAAGAAAAAGATAACCCAAAAAATAAAGAGTTTCAAACTCTTATTAAAAAATATAAACAGACGGGCGACCCTAAAATTAAAAAGGAACTTATAAACTCTCATCTTGGATTGTGTATTACTATAGCAAAGAACGTCTATAAACATATTGGAAGACATGATATAGAACTAGAAGATTTAATTGAAGAGGGGACCGTCGGATTAATAACTGCTATTGATAAATATAATCCTAATAAACGGACCCATTTTTCAACCTATGCATCAAGCTGGATTTTAAAAAAGATACAGGAGTTTTTAAAAGAAAAAAAATCTTCTATAGAAATACCTCAACATTTATTAACTTTGTTAAAAAAATGGTTAAAAACATGGCAAGATATATACAAACGTTACGGCAGAAACCCTACATTGAAAGAAATGGTATCAAAATTAGGCATAACATACCACCGAGGGAAAAAAATTTTACAGTTGTTGTATAGTTGTACAAAAATATCTTCGTTAGATAATGTTATAGGAGAAGATGAAGATACCACTATAGGAGATTTAGTAACAGATAATGAAGTTTCTCCTGAAGAGTTTATTTCTACATTGTCTACACAACAGATGTTAACCGAAGCATTGAAATGTTTATCTACTAAAGAATCTACAGTTATACAATTGCGGTATGGATTGAATGAAAAACGTCCTCAAAAAAGATTATCATATCGTAAAATTGCTAAAATGTTACATATATCACCACAAGCAGTACGTTTAATTGAACAACGAGCAATAAAAAAATTACGTGGATTTGTATCATCAAAAATATAAATGAATGTTAAAGAATTAAAACAACTTGTACGCGATATCCCAGATTTCCCTAAAAAAGGGGTGATATTTAAAGATATTACACCAATATTAAAAAATCCTGATGCAATGCAGTTCGTAATAAAAAACTTTGTAGAATTCTGTAAACCTAAAAATGTTGATAAAATTGTAAGCATGGAATCTCGTGGGTTCATTTTTGGCAGTATTGTTGCCTATGAACTTAATTGTGGGTTTGTGCCTGTTAGAAAAAAGGGGAAATTGCCATATAAAACAGTTTCTATAGAATATTCACTTGAATACGGGAGCGATACCTTGGAAATTCATGAAGATGCTATATCACCAAAAGATAAAGTAATAATTATAGACGATGTATTAGCCACAGGCGGAACTGCACACGCAGTGATAAATTTAATAAAAAAATGTGGTGGGGAAGTTGTCGGGTTAGCGTTCCTAATTGAACTATCGTTTCTTTCACCACGAGAACGTTTAACTAACTTTGAAATTTTTTCTTTAATAACATATTAGTTTTTATTTTAAGTTGCCCCCATAGCTCAACGGATAGAGCTGCTCCGTCCTAAGGAGAAGATGTGGGTTCAATTCCTACTGGGGGTAAGAAATGAAAATGAAACAAAATTTTGATTTTATAATTATTTACAAACCTATTGTAGATTTTTATAAAAAATATCAAAATTGGATTTTAGGTATTGTTTCAGGATGTACTTTAATTATTGTTCTTACAATTATTGTTGTAGTAAGGTTAAAACAAACACAACATCGTGCATGGGAAAAAATTTCAGTAGCACAAGGATATTTTTATCAAAAAAATTTTAATGAAGGATATAAATTTTTAGACGAAGTGATAAATAATTACAGAAATACAAAATACGCAGGATATGCAATGTATCTAAAAGCTACTACATTATACGACAATAAAGATTTTGTCGCAACAAAAGAGTTGTGTAAAAAAATCATACAATTAAAAAAACCTAAAGTTGTCCAACCTTTTGCAATGTATTTGCTTGGACAAAGTTATCAAAACCTAGCAGAATTTAATAGTGCTATTGAAGTTTATAATAAGATAATAAAGACTTTTCCAAACCATTTTATTGTTCCTAAAGTTTATGAATCATTGGCAAATGTATATCTTTTAGTTGGCGATACAGAAAATGCAAAAAATGTTTTTGACAAAATGAATATTTTATATCCTGCAAGTTATTGGTCAAACATCGCACAAAAAAATCTTACAAGATAATTATTGCAATAAAAAACTAATTTTTGTAAAACTGTCAAAAACTAATACAAGGGGGAAATCTAATGAAAAAAATTTTAATTATTATTACAAGTATATTAGTCTACGTATCATTAAGTTTAACTACGCAAACAAGGTTTGCAGGTCTTGGAATAACTTCATGGATGATAGAAAAAGATGATAATTTGATTTGGTTAAATCCAGCACACATTACTTACTATCCTAACACTCTCTGGGGTGAATTAGGTTACGCAATTGGCAGCGGAGAAGAACCTATTGTAAATGGAAATATAGCAATATTCAATCAATGGGGAGGGGTATCTTACGAAATACCATCTAGCGGATTGACACACAGTTTAGGATTATTTATCGGTAGACCTTATGTAGGTTTACTACCTTTTGCAGGTACTCGAGCACCAAACTCTGATGTATCT
>CALJEJ010000057.1 GCA_938074745.1 uncultured Endomicrobiia bacterium | reverse complement strand
TACCTAAAACTTTGTGAAAAAAATCACAATATTTGGGGAAAGAAAGTGGTAGTTGTAAGAAAGTTGAAAAAATAAAAAAGGGTGGCAGGTGATAGGAAATGTTCGGTTGATAGTCAATAGTTCACAGTCCACAGAAAATGTAGCGGCAAAGCGTAAGCTTTGCTCTTTCATACACTGTTAAGTAGCCACTGAAATTCTTGGAGTAGAGGCTTTAGCCTCGTGGAAGTAAAGGATTTATCCACGTGAAGAAAAATTTATAATTTAACGAGCCTAAAGGCTCTACTCCAAAAAATCGTCAGTAAATTAAAGGTGATAGGTGACAGTAAGTAGGTGGTAGGGAGCGTTTGGTTGATAGTCAATAGTCCACAGTCCACAGAAAATGTAGCGGCAAAACGTCAGCTTTGCTGTGGTGTTATAACAAATAGATTTTTCAAACCTATTGAAAAAGGATAGTTTTATTTGATATTCATCAAAAAAACTCAAAAAAACTCGAAAAAACTGAAACGAAAGGAGAAGTAATTCCTATGAAAAAATATTTTTTACTAACTCCGGGTCCTACACCTGTACCGCCTGAAGTGTTGTTAGAAGAAGCAAAACCTATATTACATCACAGGACTACCGAGTTCGGTAAGATATTTATTGAAGTGATTGAAGATATGAAATATGTGTTCCAAACAAAAAACGATGTTTTGATGGTGACAGGTTCAGGAACGGCAGCTATGGAATCCGCAGTGGTAAATTTGCTTTCAGAAGGAGATGAAGTTATAGTTGTCTCTACGGGAAATTTTGGTGACCGTTGGGAAAAAATTTGTCAAGCGTATAAAGTAAAAGTGCACAAAATTTCGGTGGAGTGGGGATATGCAGCTAACCCTAAAGATGTTGAGAACTTGCTTTCTTCAAATAAAAATATAAAAGCAGTGTTTGCAACTCATACGGAAACTTCTACAGGTGTGGTAAACGATATTGAAACTATTGGTAAAATTGTTAACAAAACAAATGCTGTGTTAGTAGTAGACACTATAAGTGGTTTAGCAGGACAGAAGTTTTTAACTGATGAATGGTTTGTAGATGTTGCTGTTACAGGTTCTCAAAAAGGTTTAATGTGCGCTCCGGGATTGTCTTTTGTTTCAGTAAGTGAAAAAGCATGGAAATTAGTTGAAACTTCACAGTTGCCAAAGTTTTATTTTGATTGGAAAAAAATGAAAAAATCTATAGAATCTAAAGAGACACCGTTTACTCCAGCAGTAAGTTTAGTAGTAGCAATACATAAATCGTTAGAAATAATAAAACAAAAAACATTACAAAAAATCTGGGCTGATACAGAAAAACTTGCGATAGCCTGTCGTGAAGCAGTAAAATCTATGGGGTTAAAAATATTTAGTGACGAACCTGTCACTTGCAATATTCTAACACCTATATTAATGCCTGAAGGTATTGATGGACAGAAAGTTGTCAAAACAATGAGAGAAGATTTTGGTATTTCAATTGCCGGTGGTCAGGATAAACTAAAAGGTAAAATAGTTCGTATAGCACATATGGGCTATATTGACAAATTTGATTTAGTTGTTGCAATTTCAGGGTTAGAAATTGTAATGAATAAATTAGGTTATAAAATTGAGTTAGGCAGCGGGACAAAAGTTTTAGAACAGAAATTATTTTAAGAGGGTAGTTATCTATGAAAGAGATAAAAATTTTAATGACATATAAAAATACTGAAGGGTTGGAAAAATTGTTGTCTCATCCACAAATACAACTGGATATAAAACCCAAACCTTCAGCTGAAGAGTTAATAAATCTTATAAAAGACTATGATGGATTACTTATTCGTTCCGAAGTAAAAGTGACCAAAGAAATTATAGAGAACGCAAAGAAACTAAAAGTGATATGTCGTGCAGGGACTGGAGTGGATAACGTAGATATTCAATCAGCAACAAGAAAAGGTATTGTGGTAATGAATGTTCCCGGTGGCAATACTATCTCTGCTTGTGAACATACCATAGGGTTAATTCTTGCTATGATGAGAAATATCCCTCAAGCACATAATAGTTTAAAAAGTGGGCTTTGGGAACGGGAAAAATTTGTTGGTAGCGAACTTCAAGGTAAAACTTTGGGACTTTTAGGATTAGGAAGGATTGGTTCTGAAGTTGCTAAACGTATGTTAGCCTTTGGAATGAAAGTTATTGCTTATGACCCGTATGTTTCCGAAGAACATGCAAAACATCTCGGTGTGAGTTTGAAATCTTTTGACGAAGTGATTTCTGAATCTGATATAATAAGTTTGCATTTGCCTAAAAATGAGTCAACTGTTAACTTGATTAATAAAAGTACTATTGAAAAAATGAAAGATGGTGTACGGATAGTAAACTGTGCTCGTGGTGGTATTGTAAATGAACAAGATTTATATGAAGCATTAAAATCTGGGAAAGTAGCTTCTGCTGGGTTAGATGTTTTTGAAAAAGAACCGTTAACTAACTCGCCTTTGTTTGAATTGTCCAATGTTGTACTTACACCACATCTTGGTGCTTCAACTGAAGAAGCACAGGTTAAAATTGCGCAAGAAGTTTCTGAAATGTTGATAGATTTTTTTGTTCACAATATTATTCGTAATGCTGTAAATATCCCTGCAGTAGATAGTGAAACTTATAAAAAAATGTTGCCTTATATTACTTTAATTGAAAAACTAGGTTCTTTCCAAGGACAACTTATTGACGGTGGAGTAAAAGAAATTAAATTTTATTATCTTGGCGAAGAAATACAAAAGTTGACCACTTATGTTTTAACAAATTCTTATCTTAAACAGTTTTTATCACGGTTTGTAGATATTGAACTTAACCTTGTGAACACCCCAATAATTGCTAAAGAACGTGGGATAAAAATTCAAGAAATAAAAGTTTCTGAAAGTATAGAGTTTAAAGAAGCGATAAAAGTTACAGTGGTTACTGATAAAGAAGTCAACACTGTCACAGGAACATTTTTCGCTAACGATAACTATCGTATAGTAGAGATAAACGATATGGACGCAGATTTAGACCCTACAGGATATATGTTAGTTTTTTCTAATATTGACCGTCCTGGGATAATTGGTAAAGTAGGGACATTACTCGGAGAACATAATATAAATATTGCAAAAATGTTTGTTGCAAGAAAAGTTCAAGGACAGGACGCTATGACTTTTATCAATGTTGATGACGAGATTCCTAAGGAAGTTCTACAGAAGTTAAAATCCTTTTCAGGTATAACTAAAGTAAAATTTTTGGTGTTATAAAAGTTAAAAATTTTTTGATTTATTGACATAAATTTGGTAATATTGTATAATTGTAATTGTTATGAAAAGTAAACAATTAAAAATGAACATTTTGCTGGCAGGTTTTGTTATTATTACAGCAGGTATTGTAAAAAATGTTTCTGCTGAATTGTCAAAATCAGATGTGCAAGAGATACGGATTATCATAAGAGAAGAATTGAGACCTATTGAAGAACGTATAAGTAGTTTAGACAAACGTATTGACAGTTTAGAAAAACGAATTGAAGATTTAAGAGCGGTCACACTTGCCGGGTTTGGTATATTATTTGCAGGTATGTTCTGTATGATCGGTTTTGTTATTTGGGATAGACGTACTGCACTTAAACCTGCAATAAATGAAATAGAAGAATTAAAAAAGCGTGAAGCAAGACTTGAAGAAGTTTTAAGAAAGATTGCTTATGAAGACCCCAAAATTGCTTCTATTTTGAAATCAACGAACTTGTTGTAACACTTTAACTGAAATGTGAAATATTTAACTTCAAAACGAGAAATTTTATCAACAAAGTAAATCTCTAATAGAAAAATTATGTCCAGCCAAACTCTCTCTCGGGCTATTTTTGTCTAAAAAATTTATATTCCTACCTCAGACATTTTATATTCAACAATTTACAGTACGACCCATCTATGGTAAAAATTTTATTTGGAGGTGGTTACCATGTTTAAAAAATACTTATTGTATTTTACTGTAGTAATTACAGGTATTATATCTTTATCTACAAATGCTTTTGCAGATGTAAAACTTACAGAAAGTGAAAGAGGTGGAGGTGAGATAAAAAATTTGTTATTAAAAT
>CALJEJ010000056.1 GCA_938074745.1 uncultured Endomicrobiia bacterium | reverse complement strand
TAATATTAGTTAGTTTTTTTTACCCTGCCTTTGGCAGGGGTTATTACCCTCCCATTAAGGGAGGGATAGGAGGAGGGAAAATGGCCCATATAACCTTAAAGTTCTGGATTCCTAATTCAAAACTTGTGGAGATATTTGAGGGTTGTGAAAAAGATGAACTATTAAACGTATTTGTCAATGGTACAGGTACTGTTTGGGTAGCAGTTGATAGAATACCTCCTATGAAGGAGGTATTCTTTGAGAAAGCACAAGTTTACGTTGACGTCAGAGAGTGACGTCAACGTAAACGTCAACGTAATGGGCCCCATAGGGGCCCATATTCAGAATTAATTGAAGAGGTGAAATATGAAAATGAAGATAATATTAATAGGAGAAGATTTTAAAGGGGTTTTATCCCCTTTAAGCGAAGAAGAGTTACTGGAGGGAATTACAGACGGCTGGGTTGATAATCCTAGTCAAATAAGGGCAATATTGAAAAATATTGCCCTTATGAGCGATAATATTAGGACACATATTTGCATTGGGTGGGCAATGGAGGAATAAACCCACCCCAATAGCCCAGGGGTTTTACCCTGGGCTTTTTATTTTTCTACCAAAAAGCTTCCTTCCTTTTTTCTGCCTTTAGGTTTTTTCTGTCTTAATAATTTTGCTTAATTGTCCCAAACTCTTCAATAAACTATTTCCCTCCTTCCGTCTGTCAGGTGTAGAAATCTTTAAAAAAAGGAGGTATATATGGAATATATGGATGATATTGTACTTTTAAATTATGTAAACTCTGTCCCTGAAATTACAGATTACTCCACTGATAAAATACTTAGATACAAAGGTCATAAAGAGGAAGCATTGAGATTCCCTTATGTTAGAGTAAATAGCCCTCAAAATGTGGCTTTCATGATTTTTGATATAGACCAACCTTTTGTAGACCATGGTGTTGTCCCTCCTCCTACTTTTATCGTGGAGACTCCCGAAACTAAAAGATGCCATGCATACTACTGGCTTAAGTATCCTGTGCGTGAAAATGTGCGCCATCAGAGGATTTTAGAAAAAGTGGCTCGTATATATAGGGTGATTCTTGAGGCAGACAGAGTAATTCTATCACAAAGACTTCTTAGTAAAAATCCTCTCCATAACAGGTGGAACTATGTGCCCATTAGTGAAGAAGCCTATGTTCTTAAAGATTTATACAATCGTGCTAAGGATATATACCGAGTGTTCGGACTTGATGAGGAAGTAATTCAAAGTAGTTACTCAAGCAATTCAAGAAATTGTCTGCTTTTTGATAGTTTAAGAAAGTTTGACTTTGAGACTTTTGATGAATATTATCAAAAAGCATTGCAGCTTAACCCTCATATTGCTGCTTTACTAGGAAAAAATCCATTACATAAAAGTGAAGTCATCTCAATCGTAAGAAGTATTTTCAAATTCAAAAAAGAAAAAAGAAAAAGTCAATTATAACCTTCAAAGCCTTTCAGTAATATACTTTTAGCGTGTTAAAAGTATATTTCGATGGATTATGCGAGCCTGTAAATCCCGGTGGGGTAGCCACATGGGGGTTTGTTGTTTTCAAAGCTAATAGGATAATTTTCAAAGATTGTGGATTGGCAGGTATTCCTTTTAGAAAATCTACTACAAACAACCTCGCTGAATACACAGCTTTGCTTAAAGCTGCTAGTTGGTGTGTTCAACAAAAAGCCAAAAGTGTAAAGTTTTACGGAGACTCCATGCTTGTTGTAAATCAAGTTAACGGTACTTACAGAGTAAAAAGCGAAAACATGGCTCCTCTTTACCTTAAAGTTATGGAAACATTGAAAGAAATAAAAAACTACTCTGTAGAGTGGATCCCTAAAGAGCAAAATACTGTTGCTGATGAACTTACAAAGGCTGCCTACGAAGACTTTATGCAAAAAGGCGGCATCCTTAAAATGCCTATGCCCTTTGGAAAGTATAAAGGAATACCTATAGAAAAAGTAGCACAACACCACCCTCGCTACTTTGAATGGCTAGTAAAAAACGTAGAAATAAAAGACCCAATATTTAAAAAAGCACTTGAGTCTTTACTTAAAACCTTTCCTTCCGGTCTGTAAAAAGTAGAAATCTTAAAATTTATATCTTTAAAAAGGAGGGGTTTATGCAAATTAAAAAAATGCTTAGTAATTTCGAATTTTATAAGCTTGGCTTAGAGCTTGAAAATCCTGAAAAGTTCATAGAATTTATCAAAAATGATTGTAATGAAGATGCAGGTTTAGATTTCTTAGATTTCACCCAATTAATAGTTTATGTAGCATGTAAAAATATAGAAAAAGATCCATACATGCTAAATACACTTAAAGAAGTTCTTGCACAGGAATTTTCTAAAGATAAAATAAATGATTCTCTTGTACGTAATTTGTTACTAATTGCTTACAATGCCGTAGAAAATAATCTTGTTGAATTATCCCGCCTTGTTGAGTTTCTGGAACTTTTAATTTCTAATCATGATAAATTCTTTGGAGAAAGTTATGGTTGTAGATCTAGATTTGTTGAATTTAAATTGATCAATATTATTTTAAGAAAATATCCCATCACTGATGAATTTAGACTCAAAATATACGATGTCTTTAGATCAAAAATAGCTTACGTTGATGATGTCTCTTTCTTCAATGATGCCCTTAGTTATTTACCCAAAAACCCAAAAATTATAAGTGAATTTTTAATAAATTGTTTTAACTTTTATTCAATTTCAATAGATGAAAAACAAATTAAAAACTATATAGACTTTTTAATCTATATTTTGAAAAATGCAGATCCCATATTTATCGAAAATAGATTCTACTACTATTATAAACATCTTCCAATTGACCGTTTCTCTGACTTTTTAAATGCTATAGCAAAAGATGAAGATTTAATAGAAAGACTTAAAAACGAATTACCATCAAATGTTTTTGCAAATACTTTTTTAGTCATTTTGGGGCACAAGGAGAAACTTGAAATAACAAAGGGAGGATACGATGAATTGAAACATATTTTGCCATATCTTTCAAAAGAAGACTTCTTCAAACTTTTTGGTTACATTGATCGTAATTCTAAGTATAGTGCTGTCTTTCTTAATAATGCTTCGGTTACAGAAAATGAAAATGTAACAGAAAGACTTCTAAAGTTGTATCTTTCATCCAATGTGAAAGAAAGAAAAATGGAAAACCCACTGGTCCTTCTTAATGAAAAAGTGATAAGTAAACTTTCCAAAAAAGAATTATACACTTTGGTTCTACGTTCCTTTAAGATTGTTAATGGATGCCCTGTCCTAAGTAGGTTCACATTTACCGAAGAGGCGTTAAAGACAATAAAAGAAAAACTTATGCCTCTTGTAATATCAGGTGGCATTAAACCTGATGTTTTTTCTGCCTTTCTTTCTGCCCATAAAAAAGCTAATGCAGAAGAAAGCTTGGCTGAAGGGGATTACTATGCATAACAGAGAAACTTTAGTGGAAAGAAAACAATGTAACCTTTGTAGCTTGGCAGGAGACAACAAGCGGATGGTTTTGGGAGAGGGAGATTTGCAGGCTTCTTTGATGTTTGTGGGAGAAGCTCCTGGTGCTTTTGAAGATGCTTTGGGTAAGCCCTTTGTGGGTGATGCAGGAAGAATTCTGAATACTATATTCTCCAAAGTCGGTATTGACCGCAAGTCTGTATATATCACCAATACTTGCAAATGTCGCCCTCCCCAAAATAGAACTCCTTCCTATGATGAAATATCTACCTGTGTTGAAAATTACCTTAAACAGGAAATCTCCCTTGTAAAACCTGCGGTGATTGTCCCCCTCGGCAATACAGCATATCAGGGGTTGTCTTGTTTGTATAAGAAATTGCCCCTTGTGGATAAGATTTCTTCTTGCATTGGGAAAATTATATTGGTTGACGACCTCTACGTCGTTACTGCCTTTCATCCTGCTTTCTTCCTTAGACAAAGAGACCCTAAATATAAATGGCAAATGTTTGATGCTGTAAAAAAAGCATTCATACTTTCTAATGCCCTTTCAGGAAAAGATGAATTCATCAATAAAGTTTTAAGAATGTTTGAAGGAAAAATTTTGAATATCGAAGTGAAATCTCCACAAAAAAGATTTATTTCTTCAGAGAAGTAATAATTATACATAAAAAAATATAACTAAGGAGTAAATATGGAGCAAAAACTTTTAACAGTTGATGATGTAGCAAAACTTCTTCAGGTAAAAAGATTGTCTGTATATAAACTTGTTTATGAAAAAAGAATTCCAGTCATTAAGATTTCTCGTAAAATGTTAAGGTTTAAACCAGAAGATATAGAGGAGTGGTTGCAAAAATTAAAGGCTGAAAACTCTACTGTTACAGTAAAGACTAATAGAGGTAGAAAACCAACTAAAAAAGTAAACAACAATTTTGTAAATAAAGTTATTGAGCAGGCAAAGCGTGAGGTTTTAGGAACATAAAAGCTTGCTCTCACTTTTCTTGCCAGTTTGGCTTTCTTCTTTCCCGATTAATTTGTCCATGTCAAGAAGTATGATTAGTCTGTCTTGTAGCTTTGCAATGCCTGAGATGAATTCTGTGCTTACAGAATAGGTCATAGAAGGCGGAGGCTCTACTATGTCTTTGGATATCCTTAATACTTCTGAGACAGTGTCTACTACAACTCCTATGGTTACTCCCTGGATGTCCATTATCATTATTTTTTGTTTGCTACGGTCTTCTTCTTCAGGTAAACCAAACATTTTCCTTAAGCTTACTACTGGAATTACTTTCCCCCTTAAGTTAAT
>CALJEJ010000055.1 GCA_938074745.1 uncultured Endomicrobiia bacterium | reverse complement strand
TAACATTAGCAAAATCAAATTTGCTGCTTTTATTATAATGTGTTATCTCTAAACTTAAATTAGCAATATCTGTTGATATAATTCTTTCGTAAACAAAAATTTCAATCCAATCTTGATAATCTGATGGGTCTGGTGCAACTTCGGTGATCACGAGCGGTGGTAATGAGTAGGTGTGAGATAAAAAAATAGATGAAGTATATAATATGAAAACAAAATTTTTTAATTTAAGTTTTAGGTTCACCATTTTCCTTCCTGCTAAATTAAATTTTCTTGATTAAATTTTCTTGCCAACATGGGCACACCTATTTAAACCTCTTGATAGAAAAGAAGAAAACAAAACTGTAACGGACACAGTATATATTAATCAGTAGTCGGCGTTTAAACGCCGACTACTCCTAATTTCCCTCCTATCAAGGAGGGATCAAGGGAGGTGTTTATTGTACACACCCCCTTTATCCCCTCTTGATAGAGGGGAAAAGATAAAACAAGGGCAAAGCTAACGCTTTGCCGCTACATTATCTTTTTCACTTTTTCTCTACCGTGGACCATGGACCGTAGACCGTCAGCTCAACATCCACTACCCACCTACCTGATATCTCCTATCACCTATATTTTAGTTTCTCACCACCACAGTTGCACTTATTGTCCAAGAAAGTTCTGTATTATATCTTGTCGCTAAAACAATATCAAAATTTTTCTGTCCAAACTTTACACCTAAAGAATAATTTGTTAAACTTTTTTCATTAGAAGTTTCGTATCCTAAAACAAAACCAAAATTTTTTATCATTTCAACTTCAAAAGAACCAGTTATGAAACTATATACATTTTTGTTATATGCTATATTTACGAATGTCCTATATTCTGGAATAAAATATTTAATACCGAAACCATAAATTCCTAAATTGTCAGTATCACAAAAATTTATCCCCACAATACCACCTAAATGTAATTCTGTTGATGGGAAATTTAAAACATAAACAAACCCAATTTTGTTACTTATTAAATTTAAGTTTTTGTCTAATTTTACACTTCCTAACCCTAAATCTATCCCTAAAAACAGTCCGGGGAAAAAAAATTCTTTCCCCAAACTTGTATTAAAAATTGTGGAATACAACTTTTCTTTTTTAACATCTATCGGTATTTCAGAAACAAGTTCTGTTTCACCAAAATCAGCATATTGTAGTTTAAATCCTAAATTAGCAAAATTTTGTGGTAAAAACAACCCTAACGAATATAAATTTTCCTGCATTTGCCAGTGAGTATAACCAAAAGAAAAACTTTTTTTATTTTCCATACCACAACCTGCAGGATTGTTCCCTACAGAACCGCTACCTTCAGATAAAACTTCTACAAATTGCATTAACATTGTCTCTTCAGCAGAAAATGGAAGAAATAATATTTCATATAAACCACAGTTCACAACTTGAAAACTCTGAACCAAAAAAAATGTAAATGTTAGACATATCAAATTCTTATTCTTTAACAATTTTTCTAACATACTCTTTAGCATACCCGCTACTTTTCACTTTTAATATTGCATAATAAATCCCTTTTTTTATTTCTTGAGGTAACTTCAGGTCAATTTTATTTTCTATTGTAGGGACAAAATCTAAATTCTGTTCAAAAACTTTAATACCATAAAGTGATACTAACAAAAATTTTATTTCTTTAACTCCAGCGTTGGGTTTAAATTTTATATTTAATTTTTCTTTCACAGGGTTGGGGTAAAACAAAATTTCTTCAACCAACTCTTCCGTAGAGGGAACAAACTGGCTTGGAAGCGTTTTATCATATAACCGCAAAAATTCTTTATAGAACACTTCAGCAATTTTCCTTGATTCTATAACAAGCAAATTTTCGTAATTCCCACCGGAAGATGTTAACGCTTGCTTTGTCCAGTTTGCAGAACCGCAAATAACTTTTGGATCTTCTCCGTACGGGTCTAAATCACAAAATTTGTGGTGCATAAGACCTGGACCATAAACTGTTGTCCTTGAATCAAAGTAAATATTTATCCCGTTTGATTTCAACTCTTGATAAACTGAAAAATTCATGCTATTATCGTCAATTATACCATAGATATTTACATTTTTATTTTTAAGTAAGATTAACTTTTCTGAAATATCTTTAAAATTAAACCATGCTACGGCAAAATATATGTTTTTAACTTTAGGTTTTTCTTCGTAAACATCGTAAATGTTGTTAATTAAAACATCCTTCAACTGCGTGTTTTGTGCATACGGGTTAAAATATACAGTAATCTTTGTCCCATCGGAAAGTGTTGTTTGTTTAGCGTTAAAATCACTCACACTGCCTGTTGAATTCCACATATACCAGAACGCTTTTTCATAAATTTCAGCAAGTTCTTTTGAAAAAATTTCTATTGCAAAATTATCTTGTTCATAAGTTGCAGAAACAGTAAAATTATACGACCCAGTCCACAATTTTGAACTTTTAACTACTACGAACTTGTTATGCATAAGTTGGCTAGACGAACCTATGCCTTTCCATTCAAAACTTGATTTAAACACGTCGGTAGAAACATCTTTGTGGAAAATAGAATAAACTTTAACACCTTTTTTTACCACATTGTCAATTGCAGTGGTAACAGTTGTATTGTTGACCTCGTAAATACAAACATACATTGTAGTCCCTGACGGAACAGATTCTATAAATTCTTTTAACGCAAAATCTATAGGTTTTTGAGATGTGGAAAGTTGACTTAATGAAGGAGGTATATTTTGCGGGTCAGTAAAATAAACATTTATTTCTGAAGAACAGGAAAAAGAAGGGATTAAAAAAACAAAAAATAAAATTAGTATCATATTTCAACATTACTATTAAAACAATGAACAAAAATTTTTCATCACCTTTGGATATAATCTAATTTTAAACACACCCCTTTAATCCCCTCTTGATAGAGGGGAAAAGATAAAACAAGGGCAAAGCTGACGCTTTGCCGCTACCTTTTCTTTTTCTCTTCTTATCTACCGTGGACCATGGACTGTGGACTATCAACTGAACATTCCCTACCACCTACCTGCTATCGCCTATCACCTCTAATTTCCTGACGATTTTCGGAGTAGAGCCTTCAGGCTCGTTAGATTATAAATTTTACCCCACGAGGCTAAAGCCTCTACTCCAAAAATTCAAAAGCAAAGCTGACGCTTTGCTGCTACATTTTCTTTCTCACTTTCTTACTTTTTAACTTCTTTTTCTGTGGACTGTGGACCGTTGACTATCAACCAAACACTCCCCATCCACCTACCTGCTTATCAC
>CALJEJ010000054.1 GCA_938074745.1 uncultured Endomicrobiia bacterium | reverse complement strand
CAAACAGAACCTTGTGTTAAAGGTTAAGCCAGAAAATTTATATTTTACTTCAGCCCAAAGTTGTTCTCCATAAAAAGTTTTATCGTAGTCAACAAACTTTTGTGTTCTTGTTTCATACCGTGCCCTCATAGTTAAATCTTTAGAGAAAATATAACTTACCTGATACCTTCTTCTTTGCCTTATTTGTTTTGTTTGCACACGACCATATTCGTCACCATTTGAAGTGTCCAACCCGTAAGTATCTAATTTTATATACCGTTCCCTTATATCATCCCAGAGACGAAAATACAACTCTAAATTCTTAACCCCACTATAAGATACTTCAAACCATAACTCGTTATACAGTGATGGATACCGTGGAGATTCAGAACCTGAATACCCGCTCCATAAACCTGAAAATGTTTGTCCCGTAGCATAAGAAAGGTGAATATCAAATTTATCAAATTTATATTCAGAACCATATTTTATTCCTTTCTGGTTATTTAATATATCCGAATAAACTCTAAAAGGTAAAGAAAACGGAGAATAAAAAGTTGGTTCTAAATAAGAATATAGAACATAAAAATTAAACTTTTTGTAAGGCAACAACACTACTCCGAGATTAATCCCGTAACCTTCCTGAGATGAAATTTTGTATATATCAGAATATGAATAACTTTTAGCAATTTCGCCATAAAAATTAAGTTGTGTCAATGGAAAATCAAAGTAGACACTGCCTACTGAAAGTTTATCTCCACGATATACATAAAACCATTTTTCGTCATATTTAGTTTTTAGGCTGTAACCGGAAGTGTTTGTTTTATCCGGGTCAATAAGTTTGTCATACTGAGATATGTATCCTGTGAAACCTATACGGATATTATAAAAATTTTTTGCTATATTCATTCCCACAACTTCGTTGTTTAGGTTATTATAATACGCTGAAATTATTTTTTGTGATGTATATTCTACTAAATTATCTCTTATTGACAAAAGGTCGTCGTTGATAAAACTTCCATCTACTGTAACAGAAGTTTTTACGTCCAGATATTTGTTAGAGTAAAACAATGCAAAATCTGTTCCTAAGATATTAGTTTCCATACCTACACCGTAAAAATTTATGTTTTTCATAGTTGATTTATCTTCTCTAAGTCCACGCGGTTTTGGTTTTATGGGATGCAAAGTTTCAGTTTGGTTTTCGTAAAACACCAACCCGTAACCAAACCCAGCTTTGTAATTGCCTAAAACAATTTTGTCTACAAAACTTACATTATGCAACACTAACCAGTATTTTCTTAACAGATATTTTTGTAAATTATCATAATTTATTGTTGGCTCGTTTGCTCTGTGTAAAAACAAATATCCAGCATCAAATATCCCTGATAAAGACAATTGTGTCCTGTTATACACATATTCTGGATGTTTAAATTCTTCTGTAGAGTTCAAATAGTCAGTATCATCAGGTTTTGAAATTTTTGTCCTTAACCTAACTTGTCCTTTTAACTTTTTTGGTGTTCCTTTTTTCCGTACAGTTACATATTTTGATACTGTATCATAAACTGTTTTTGGAATATTACACCGTGTGACCAACTCATATTTTGTAGTAAAAGGTTTTATTCTTCTTTGTCGTACAACTGTACGGGCAAACTGTGGTGTCATCCCAGGAAGAGATTTAAGTTGTGTATAAGTTGCTGTGTTTAAATCTAACGGGTTTTGTCTCAAGGTAGTCAACAACTCATCTTCTTCTTGTAACAAAGAAACATTTTCGTCCAAACTTGAAGTTCCAGGTTCACTCTCCAGAACTGCTATTTCTTGTTCTAAAGTTTCTAACTCTTCAACTTCTTCTTTTGTAAATTCTTCTTCTATATTTAATGTTGTTGTAGAAATATTAACTTCTTGAGCAAATGTTAATTTGGTAATTGTTATGAACAAAATTGTAATGTATAAGAGTTTTTTCATTATTTGTAGAACGAGAGAAATTTGTTTATTCTACGATAAGTTTTTCTTTTAGCTGGTCTACCATTTTTTTGTCTATATTTGGCACTTTATACAATTCTTCTATAGAACTAAACTTACCTTTTCTTTCTCTATAGCGAACAATATTTCGTGCATCTAAAGATGAAAAACCTAAAGTTTTAAGTTCTTCTACTGTGACAGTGTTAATATTATACCGCTCGGAAGTTTTTACTTCTGGCTGTGGAGCAGGTGATAACTCTACAGGTTCTTTTTCAATTTTTATTTCTTCTTTTTGAAGTTCTTGTTTTTTACTTTCTTGAGATGGGTAAACTTTTTGTTCTTCTTTTTGTGTTTCTTTTTCAATTTTTTCGATATAAATATATGGTTTTATTCGTTCCAAAGTAATTTTTCCAATTCTCGGCACTTCAAGCAGTTCTTCTATAGACGAAAACTTACCTTTTTGTATCCTTAATTCTATTATCCGTTTTGCAGTAGAAGGTCCTATACCGGGCAATTGAAGCAATTCTTCTTCAGTAGCAGTGTTGAGATTTATTGGTTTCCCAGTGTATTCTTTAGAAATCTTTTTACCTTTAGTTTTCTTCTCATAAAACATCTCTTCAGTAAAAAATTCAAGTTGACCTAATTTTATCCCACAAGAAACTAAATGTTGTAAACCTAAATATGGATGAACCAACAATGCGTAATCTATGGCAAAAATATGTGATTTAATTCCCAACCCTGCTGCATATTTTGCAGGTTTATTTCTTGTAGCAGTTTCCACACCACAACGTAATACAAACTCGTTCTTAGTAGCAAAGGAGAACACGATTTCCTGCCCTAACCGTAAATATGTTTCTTCTAACGAAAATTTTGTTATATCTTTTATATCAATATAACTTGGAACACCTTTGAACATTTCTATTCGTGTTCCGACAACCAATTCGCTTGATATTTTTTCTTCTTGAGCCAATTCTGGCATATTAACATTTTTTACTACTACAGAACCTACCACTTTGGAAGTTAGAAAACCTGTGATCCCTGTATCTATTGAAAGGACACTTTTATTTCCATAATTTTTAATATTTAGATTAAAAGATTTTATGTTTATCCCATAGGAAACATTACGTAAGATTCTATTTGAATAACTGAAAACTACAATATCTTCTTTATACAAAGAACTGCCGAAACTGTTGTATCCTAACCCTATTATACCCACGGATTTTAAGTTATGTGAGATAAACCCAGTTGTATCATTAAGTTCGTCAATAGAATATGGTTTCGTGTAGGAAAGATATAAATCTATTTTAGCTGAAAATATCAACCCTGCTGGGTTATAGTAAATACAGTTACTTTCCCCGTAGCCTGCAGTATACGCATTGCATAAAGATACTGGTTTGGCTAATATATACCGTTCTTCAAACGCAGGTTCTGCTGTTGTTTTTATAAATAGAACAACAAAATTTAAGAACAAAATTTTGAACCTTAGTTTAATATTCATTTTAAAATTTTCGTCCCACAACTATAATGTCTTTCCCTATATACTTTTCTCCTGTAGAACCTGTCCCTTCAAAATATACAATATAAACACCGGTTTTTACCCGAACACCGTTTTTGTCTCTTCCATCCCAAGTAATAGCTCCTTTATTAACCCCCCAGTATTGCGAAATATCGCCGTTAAAAATAACATCGTTATCTAACAATTTTATTATTTCTTCACCTTTTATGTCAAATATAATTATACTTTTTCTAACATCTTGTTGTGGAACATTAAAAAGTATCTTACAAAAACTGTTATTGTAATCTTCAGGACAGAACGGGTTCGTGTTTTTGTCAACCTCTACAACTTTTTGTGTCTCTGAAACAACCTCTTTATATCCATACCCTTTTGTGTTACTACGAGAATAAAACCAATCAGAAAGAGAATCAGTATCTTTAGGTAAACCATTAAAATCTCTATATCTTTGTATAGACGCACCATCACGATTCACCCCTTTAGACCAGTCAACTAAAGAAGATTGTATTTCAAAATCGTTAGTTCCATCAATTCCTGTTTGAGGTCCTTCTTTCCACATATTATTCTGTTTCATCAAATTGTATGCAGCAACAGCATCTTTTGACATATCACCATCACGGTTTGACCAACCTACTGCGTCAACCCAGTTACCCTGGTTGTCTAAAATATATACTATACCATCGGCATCATATAACCCATCAGTGTTAGTAGAATAAAACATCCAATAACCATTTTTTTGTTCCGCATCGGGTAGTTGCGAGTTCATTTCAATTACCACTATATCTCCGCGGGAATAATTTCTTGAGGGTAACTCTTTAATTAACCTTTTAGGATACCCAGACATTATCTTCCAACCAACATAATCACCTGAAGAAGAAATAAAAATTTCAACCCAATCTTTATGTCCTGCTTCACCTGGTGCAACTTCGG
>CALJEJ010000053.1 GCA_938074745.1 uncultured Endomicrobiia bacterium | reverse complement strand
CCTAATTCATTTTTATAATAATTAATACTCCTACGAGAAAGTGAAAATCCGTATTTTGATTTGACTATTTCACAAATTTCTTTATCTGTTATTTTTTTCTTATTATTGTCTGAAGCGTGTTCTATCTCAGATAATAAATTTTTTAGAAGAATCATAACAACTTGTTTTCTATTAGGTAAAAATTCTTTAAGTGGATATTCTATGTCTAAAGGTGAAACAATACTTTTGTCCTGTACAATTCTACATATTACCGACGGGTCAACGGACAACATTTTCGCTACTTCACGTTGGGTCAATACACGCCGTTTCTCCCAATCACCAGTTAATAAAAATTCTTTCTGAACTAAAACAATTCTTTCTAACAACTTATGTAATGTGTTCTGTTTTATATTTAGCAATTCTATCTCTTTAAGTATTTCTTTTACTTTTTTCTTTTCTTCTTTTGATAAAGTATTCATTATAGAGTTAAGTTTTGAATAATCAATTACGTAATTTCCTTTTATGTACGTAGGTAAAAGATATATTATTGAAGGTTGGTTGTTTTCAAATTCAATCTTAGCAATTTTTATATATCGTTTCTGTTGAACTAAACTTGTGTTTGTCCGTAAAGAAGAAAGATCTGAATAAAACATCACACTGTTTGTAAACTCAAAAATAAGTTTTACTTGTTGGACATTAAGCCCAGTAGATTTAGCAATTTCTTCAAAAGAAAACTGTTGTTCTGATAAAAAATATTTTTTATAACTTTCTTGTCCAATTTGTTTTATAAGTTCTACTATGGAACGATTTTCTTCTACTAAAGAATAAACATTAATATCATCAGATAAAGACAAAGAATATATCTCTTCTTTTAACTCGTAAACACTTTTTATATAGTTACACATTACTGGTGGACGACGAGAAATAATTTTTAAAGAGACAAGTTTTTGGAAAATCTCATTTTCTTCTAACTCTGTAGCAAGTTTAACAAATTGTTCTTCTTTTAGAGAAAGGACCTGGTTTAACCGTATTGCAAGGATGGGTTTAAGTGAAACTTTTAGATTAGCTTGAATAGTAAGTTTAGGTGGTTCTACCATAAATTTAATGTTATAATTTTTTTTAAAAAAATACCAATTTCTAAACACGTTTGTCAAGAGATGGTTAAAATTTAAGTAAATATTGAATTGTTTATGGAAATAATGTATACATAATCTCAAATTTACTTAAACTTTAATTGACTAAAAAATGATTGATATAAATCTCATCAGGCACAATAAAGAACTTGTAGTTCATAAACTTTCTTTACGGAAAGAAAAAATTGACCTTGACGAAATTTTGTCCCTTGATTCACAAAAAAGGAAATTGCAAACAGAGATTGACCAGTTACGTAATAAACGTAACACTATTTCTTCTGAAATTGCTAAAATAAAAATTCAAAATAAACCCCAGCCTATAGAACATCTTACCCTGCAGGTAGAAGAAATTAATAAAAAGCTCGAAATTTTAGAAACACAACTTTCTTCTATTGAAACAACGTTAGAAAATAAACTGTTATACATCCCTAACCTTCCCGACGATACTGTACCAGTAGGTAACTCTCCAGAGGATAATGTTGTTGTATCTATATTTGAAGGATATGTTAAAGAAAATCCTTTAGAACAACAAAAATACTCACCACACTGGGAAGTAGGAGAACGTTTGGATATACTTGATTTTAAAACTGCAGCAAAAATTTCTGGTTCACGGTTCGCTATGTTGAAAGGTTTAGGAGCAAAACTTGAACGTGCACTTATTAACTTTATGCTTGACGAACATATAAAGAATGGATATGAAGAAGTGTGGTTGCCTTACCTTGTAACTAAACAAAGTATTACTGGAACAGGTCAACTACCTAAATTTGAAGAAGAATTGTATAAATCTGACAAAGACGAACTATATCTTATTCCTACTGCTGAAGTTTCTTTGATAAACATTTATCGTGACAAAATATTTTCCGAAGATGAATTACCACGAAAATTTGTTTCCTACTCTGCATGTTTTAGACGAGAAGCTGGTTCTTATGGAAAAGATACTAAAGGGTTAATCCGTAACCACCAGTTTAACAAAATTGAACTCGTAAAATTTACTCATCCAGAAACTTCTGATAAAGAATTAGAACTTTTAGTAAAAGATGCAAGTGAAATACTTAGAAAGTTAAACTTAACACATAGAATTGTTTTACTTTGTAGTGCAGAGTTAGGTTTTGCTTCAGCAAAAACTTATGATTTAGAAGTATGGATGCCGGGAGAAAAAAGATGGCGTGAAGTATCCTCCTGTTCCAACTGTAAAGAATTTCAATCTAGACGACTAAATATTAAAGTAAAATATACAAATGGAAAAAAAGAGTTTGTTCATACTTTAAACGGTTCTGGTGTTGCAGTAGGAAGAACTTTTGCCTGTATACTTGAAACTTATCAACAAGAAGATGGAACATTAAAAATTCCCGAAGTTTTAGTACCCTACATGGGTTGTAAAACAATACCATAAAAAATTTTATAACTTAACAATTTCAATCTTATCTGTCTTCGACCAAAAAGAAATTGTTCTGTTTATCCCTATACATACAAAAATTGTTTCATCAAACTTTTTAGCGAATTCTATTGCTTTGTTTACATCTTTTGATGTTTTTACTAAATTACAAGTTGCTGTTGCTAAACTGTCAGAAAAACTTGCTTTTAAAGAAACTATTACAACAATATCAGCTTTGCCAAAACTTAACGAATGACCTACTGTCCCTGAAGAACTACAAATACCTAACGGTTGGTTCAACAAATTGATTTTTATTCCTAACCTGTTGGTAAAAATAGATTTTTCTCCTGCATAAATCCCAACAGTTATAGGTTCATCTACATAACTAAAAATATCACCACCATTTTCTATTATTAAAAATTTTCTCAAATTTTCTTTATCTAACCATTTAATCATTTCGTAACCTAAAAATTCAGCAATAGTACCTGCTACAGCAGACATCGGACCTAGGCCAACTTTTTGTGAAACATTACACATCGTCTTTACAATTTGTGGAACATGGTTTTGCAGTTTTATTGGGGCAAGCGATGTTAAAAATTCTGGATGTTGTTGTATAAAATTTTCTAAAGGTGTGCGCAAAAATATAAGATATTTCAAAATTTTATTTTTAAAATTTTTTGGCGATTTTATATACAAAGATGTCTCTTTATATAAAACTTCGTAGGAACAAATCTTATGTTTAGAAGTTATGACACTTCTATAGTTGAACATCTTTGTTATTTATTTGTCATTATCTATAGGCACAGAAACTAAATCATAAACATTTAACACTTTTTTAATTTCTACTTCAACTGGATTAGTAAAATTATCTTTTATAAAGTTAACATACGTTTTTCCGTCAATCTCAGGAGATTGGAACTCTGTATGTCCAACAAAACTGTTTTTTAATTTTTCATCAAGGAACAATTTATATTTTTTACCTATTCGCGAAAGATTTTTTTTATAAGTAATTTTTTGTTGTAAAAGCATAACTTCTTTTTTTCTTTGTTGTATTACATTTTTTGGCACTTTAGGAGAAATTTTTGCAGCAGCAGTTAACTCTTCTTGCGAGTACTCAAAACAGCCTAACCAGTCAAATTCTATTTCTTTTATATCATTAAGAAGTTGAAAGAAATCGTGTTCTGTTTCTTGAGGAAAACCTACAATTACACTTGTACGTAGAGTTATATTATTTATTTTTTTTAATTTCTCTATTGTAGATAATATTTTTTGTCTTGGTGGACGGTTCATTAATTTTAGAATTTTGTCCGAAGTGTGTTGAATTGGAATATCTATATATTTTAAAACTTTTTCATTTACAGAAATTTCTTTGAACAACTCGGGATAAAAATGTCCCGGATGGGTATAAAGCAGCCTTATCCAAAAATTGTATGGTATTTTTGCTAGCTCTTTTAAAAGTTTATGAAGAATTTGTGTTTTATAAAGTTGCAATCCATACATCGTAGTATCATGAGAAATAAGAATCAATTCCTTTATTCCATTAGACACAATTTTTTCTGCTTCAGTTAATATATCTTCAACTGTTCTTTCTCTATAATTTCCACGAATTGCCGGAATTAAACAGTAACTACATCTGTTGTTACATCCGTCGGCAAGTTTTATATATGCATAACTGTTTGGTGTTGAAATAATCCTCAAAGTAGCGTTTGTATAAATATATTCTTTATTAGATAAACAAACTATTCTTTTTTTTCTGCTGGAAACAATTTCAGGTATGGTTTCGTATTCCGAAATACCAAAAATGCCATCTATATCTTCATATCTTTTTAATAAATTTTCTCGTTCTAACTCTACATAACAGCCTACTATATAAAGTTTAAAACCGTATTTTCTTTTCTTTTTAACCAGTTGACTTATATACCTTCTTGTTTCATCTCTTGCATCTTTTATAAACCCACAAGTGGTTAAAAATACAAAATCAGAATCTTCTACTTTAGTAACTAAATTGTACCCGTGTAAAGAAAACTGTCCTGCAAGAATTTCTGTATCTACTAAATTTTTTGGACAACCTAAAGAAATAATACAGACATTTTTCATAAAAATTTTCCTTGATACCATCCTTTGTCTGTTAACTTTTGTCTTATTTCAGAAATAACTTTTTGTTTGTTATTCATCCATAAAGGAGAAACCAACATTTCTGTAGCTGCTGTTGAAACTAATCTCATAACCACTACGTTTTCAGGAATATGAGTTAACACATAACACACATCGTCAACATACTCTTTTTGGGATACTATTGTGATTTTGTTATCACAATAAAGTTTTTCCAACTGTGTATTTTTTAATACATGTAAAACATGAAACTTTATTCCATTAAGTTTAAGGTTAACAACTGCTGCTGCTTCTTTGGAGACATTCTGGTTAGGCAAACCTAAAATTAAATGTGCTGAAATATTAATCTTGGAGAACTTTTTCGTAAGTTCAACACAATTAACAAAATCTTTGAAGGTATGGTTCCTGTTTAACCATAAAAGAAGTTCGTCATCAGAAGTTTGCATTCCATATTCTACCCATACCAAATATTCTTCAGTATACGAGTTTATAAGTTCAAGTATTTCTTCGTTTACACAATCAGGTCTGGTAGAAATTGAAATACCTACTATTTCTTTGAATTCTTTTATTGTATCATACATTTCCTTAAGAGTAGCGATGTCTGCATACGTGTTTGTATAAGATTGAAAATATGCTATAAACTTTTTAATTCTGTAGTAGGTAGAATAAAATTTTATTCCTTCAACAATTTGTCTTTTTATGTTATCTTTAGCAGAAATAGAATTGTCATACTTTACGCTGAACGCATCGTTGTTACAATAAATACAGCCTAACGAACTTTTTTTACCATCAAGATTGGGACAACTAAATCCTGCATTAATGCTTATTCTGTGTACTCTCTCACCAAATATTTCTTTTAGATATTCTGAAAAAGTGTAAATTTGTTTATTCATTTTTTTAATATAAAAGATGCTGTTAACATTAACCAAATGTAGTTTATAAAAATTTTTTTATTTTGTTATCAAAAAACACTCTATTTCTGAAACAGGTTCTACTTTTTTAAACCCAACTTCTTTTAACCTACGAATGATATTACCTACGATATTTTTATTTGATCTTTTCTGAGGAGAACCAACATAATGCAAAATTTTTCCCTTAGGTTTTAAAACCCTATACAAATCTTTATAAAATTCATAAGAATAAAGTTCTTCTGCTATGTTAAACTTTGGCGGATCATGAAGAATATATTCAAAATATTCATCTTCAAAAGTTTTTATAATTTCTGTAGCATCACCTAAAATAAGTCTCGCTTTACCTAAACAAGGAATCTGTTGGTCTGTAAGATTGTCAAATAACGGTTTTGAATAAGGATTGTTTTTTGCAATATATATTACATTTTCATCTTTTTCTATAGTTATAACTCTACAATTATGTTTAAGCAAAAATATTGTTGTGTATCCTAACCCAGTACAAATTTCTAACACTAAACTTGCAGGTTTTGGATTCAAAACTTCAACTTTTTTTAAAGCATCAACTTCCGGAGTAAATCTTGATATTCTATGCATTTGAACACCGTCAATTTGTATTGTAGGCCATCCAGAAGTTTTTAGAAGTTTGTAGTAATGTTTATTAAAAAATTTTATTTCTTCAAAGTCTTTCATAAATTGCTCAATCTTTCTTCAACGAAAAATAATACAGCACATCAAGTATCCCAGCAAGTGTATACCCATAGGAACTACCAGAAGTAACGAAGTTTTAGTGACTTTAGTCATTTCAATTTATCTATATCTCTATTTTGAAAACATTTCTTATTATTAAACCTATAAAGAAATTAATCACGGCTACACTAATACTAATAATTGCCATTTCTAAAAATTTCTTTTTAAACTTAAGTCCCTTAGATACACAGATATAAAAAGTAAATAAAAGAATTAAAAAAACTGCATTCACAATAACTAAACTTAAACTTAAAAATATACTCTCTAACAGAAAATATGGTAAAACAAGTATAACTACAGTTGTAATATAAGCGACACCTGTATATAAACTTGCTTTAACTGGATTTTTATTTGTCTCTTCATGCTGTGTTGACAAAAATTCCGACGCAGACATAGACATTGAAGCAGCAATCCCTGTAATCAACCCAACTATTCCTACTAATTTTGTTTTTTGTAACGCAAAGCTGAAACCTACAAGAGCACCACTTAACTCTACTAACGCATCGTTCAACCCTAAAACTATTGAACTTACATATTTAAGTCGTTCTTCATTTATTAAACTGATCAATTCATATTCATGTTTGTTTTCTTCTTTAAGAATTTGTTCTATGTTAGAAGAAACTTCTTTAATTTTTTCATAAACTTCCTGAGCTATTTTTTCTGCGTTTTCCATAAGTTTTAATCCAAAGTTCAATCCAATTAATTTTGCAATAGATATGTAAATAAATACTTTTAATTTATTAGGTTTTAATTCCTGCTTAGTTAAACTTTTTAGAAATTTATAATGTATTAGTTCTTCTTTTGATATTTTTTCTAAAATTTCGGAGTGCCATTTTGGTTTTATAATAGAAGAAAGTTTTTTATAAATACAATATTCCGTAATTTCAGTTCTCTGAATTAGTAAAATTTTATCCTTTAATTTCTTATCTATCAGGTTCATTTGTTGTTCTTTTAACATATTGTTTTTTTGAAAAAATTACTTAAATAATAAGATTAAGCAATATACTAACAATTGTTCCAACAAATAACGTTAAAAAGATAATCTTTAGTGTATTTTTTGCTCCCATTTCTTTTAGCAATGTAAAAAATGTAGCAACACAAGGTAAATATAAAACCATAAATACACAAGCAATTATCATTTGTTTTATACTAAGATTAAAAGGTTTAAGAAGTGCCACAGAAACATCTTTCCTTAAAAATCCTAATATCATTACAGAAACTATTTCTTTAGGAAGGCCAAAAAATAGTACTACTGGGTAACCAAAAATTTTTGAAACAAAATCTGTAACTCTAAACACATCCAACATGCCTGCAACAAATACACCAAAAATTATCATCGGTACTGCATCAGTTAGAAATGTTTTTATTCTTATCCATAGTTTTTTAAATAAACCAGAAATATATGGGATACGGTATGGCGGAATTTCTAAAAACAACTCTGGTGTTTCACCTTTTAAAATTTTATTTAAAACCGCACTATTTATTAGAGAAATAAAGAACAAAATAAAAAACACAAAAAAAAGATATTTTATTCCGTAAGGACTAACTAAACTTATTATCATAGCTGTCTGTGGCATACACGGTGCCATCATCAAAATTAAAGCAGTGGCAATTATTTTTTCTCTTTCTGTTTCCAAAATACGAGTTGCAAGCATCGCTGGAACTTTACAACCAAATCCTAATAATATAGGTATTGATGTATATCCATGAACACCTATTTTATGTAAAAATACATCTAACAAGACTGCTACTCGCGGTAAGTATCCTATGTCTTCTAAAAAACTTAATACAAAGTAAAACGAAATTATATAAGGTAAAACTGCAACAAAAGGAATATAAAAACCTGTGGTCAACAACCCAAACGATTCCATAGGTTTAGGTGTTGTACCTAATAATATATCTTGCAAAAATTTTACAGGGACTGTTTTTTCAACTATATTAATAATAAATGGAACATAATGTTCGTTAAATATCGGTTCAATTAAAGAAATTAGTCCTTCAGCAATAAATCTCACTGTCTTAAATGTAAGATAAAGAATTATTAAAGCGAATGGTATTCCAGTTGAAGGTTTTATAGAAATTTCTGAAAGTCGGTCAAGAAAAGTATGATGTCTATGAGAAAGGTTTTGAACTTGACTTATTATTTTTCCTATTTCATACCATTTTTCTTCTTCTAAAAACTGATATGTTTTTGATTTTGCTTCTTTTAACCTTTCGGTAAGTTCTTTTATTCCTTCTCCAGTTCTTGCACAAGTTGCAACTACAGGTACACCAAGAAGTTTTTCAAGTTTTTGAATATCTATTGAAATACCTCTGTGTTTAGTTTCATCCCAAAAGTTTAATGCAACAATAACAGGCACGTCTCTTTTTAACAATTGTAATGTGAGGTTAAGATTTCTTTCTAAATTTGTGGAATCTACTACGTTAATTATTATATCTGCTGGCTGGTTCAAAAATTCCAAAACAACTTCTTCTGCTTTTGAAGTAGGTTGAAGTGAATAAGTTCCTGGTACATCTATAACTTCTATTTTTTCATCACCGAGTTTTATATAACCTTTGTAGTATTCAACAGTTGTTCCTGGATAATTTGAACAAATAACATCCACTCCAGTCAACCGAGAAAAAATTGCACTTTTACCAACATTAGGGTTACCTATTAAAAGTATCCTTTTCATCATTAAATTTTCTCTACAATAATTTTTTTCGCTATACCGAAACCTATTGCTAGCTGTGTAGTTCCAACTTCTAGTGTTTGTGGTCCACGTAAAAAATGTGAACTAATTTTTTTAATTTCTACTTTGGGTCTTATACCAATAGCATCCAATTTTTTAATTATGCCTGCTGTAGCACGAATTTCTATAATTTTGGCTTTTTCTCCTTCTTTTAATTGAGTAATATCCATTTTACTTCTTTTTTTTCTTAATAAATTTAATAAATTCAGAAATTAATTTGGAATTCTGATTTGTATTTAAAAATTCTAAAAATAGAATTAACCTTTCTATTGTCTGTGGACTTACACCGTGTTCTAACCTACATGCGTCTAATTCTGCAATTTTAGTATCTATGTTAAGAACTTTGTTTAAAAATTCTGTTAACTTTTTATGCACTTCATAAATCTTTTCTCCTAACATTTTACCCTTTTTGGTCAACTCTACATATCCATATTTCTCATGATTTATAAGTTTTTGTTCTTTAAGCACATGTAATGCAGAATGCACCGATGGCATACTCACTTCAAGTTTTTTGCTTATATCTTTTACTCTTACTGCCTTGTTTTCATTGCTAAGTATTACTATTGTTTCAAGATAATCTTCTATGTTAGAACTTAAATGGTTTCTCATCTTTTTCTCCTGTATAAGTTAGATTTATTTAACAAAGTTAGATTTATCTAATATTTTACAAATTATTGGTTTTGGTTGTCAAGTGTAAAGAAAAATTTGATGTAAGAACAGATGTTGAGATTATAAGATTTTTAATTAAACGGTTAGATGAAAAAATAATATAATAACCGATACAAGTTCTAAAAAAACTTGCTGGACAACCCAGCGGGCGAAGGGATTCGAACCCTCGACCTTCTGCTTGGCAAGCAGACGTTCTAAAACCTCTGAACTACGCCCGCAAAAAAAACGTTATTTTACTAAACATTCAACTACAGCAGATTTTTTTAAAGTTCTGTTTTTTTGTGGGTCTACAAGCCGAGCAACAATTTTATGTTTTCCTGGCGGGATATTGCACCAGTCGTACCACCAATAACCTGAAGAAAATCTACATTGTTGGTACTCCCCAGAATCAATAGAAACTTCTACTTTAGCTTGATTTGGTGTACCGATACGGATTGCGTAATGTGCTTTATAAGTAATCTCTTCACCATTTTTAGGATGGTCAATAAATATTTGATATTTTGAACTTCTTGTTTTTTTTATCTCTGTTGAATGTTCTATAGAACCTGTTTTAGTTTTACCTTTCTTTGGCATACAAAATCATCCTACTTGGACTTTTGCTGTTTGAGTGTTATGGAAAAAGTGTAGTTTCTAATTTATTTACATAATCTTCAATATATTTCTTATATACCAATATTTTATTATGCGAGTCAATATTTCTTAAATATAAATTCATTTGTGTGTCAAACTTACAGTTTATTACGTCAAAAAAATATTTCATTGTCAAATCAATCCCATAGAACAATCTTTTCCCTTTTGTAGCGCCAATTAACACTGTAGCAGCAAATTTAGGTTTCATCTTCCAGTTTTTCAGCAAATATTTTTGAACCCAGTAGGGTTGACATCTGTCTATTATCATTTTGGGGTATCCTGGTAAATGATAAAAATATACAGGAGATACAAAAATTAAAATATCATCGTTCTCAAAATGAGAGTATAAAAATTTCATATCATCGTTATTAATACTACATTGTCCCGTAGAACTACAATCTATTTTACATTTGCAAGGCAAAATTTTTAGTTTATGAACATCTATCAAAGTTATATTAATTCTTTTAGAAAGACTTTCGTAAATTTTTGCTGAAACAAATTTACAACTACCTTTTTCGTTTGGACTAAAATTTAAGATTAACCCGTTAGATTTATAAGAACTAATTTTTTTCATGCGCCGTATTTGTCCAATTTCATTGTATACGCCATCGCTAAAGGTAAAATTTTTGTGCTGTAGATAGTTCCAAGTATACCACGAGAAAATTCTTCTTCTGTGAACCTGTTGACATTATTTTTAACTGTGGGGATATCTTTAGAATAAATTGCTACAGGTACTGGATGCCACGAATGTCCTTTAACTACTGACGGTGTAGAATGGTCACCTGTAATGATTAACAAATCCGGGTTTAAAGACAAAATTTCTGGTATTAATTTATCTATCTCTTCTAACTTTTTTACTTTTGCATCAAAATTTCCGTCTTCACCTAATACATCAGTGTCTTTTATATGAACATAGTAGAAATCGTATGGTTTGGAATACAACTCTTTAAGTTTATTTATTTCGTCATAAATATTTTCACATCCGTCAACTACTTCCATACCAACAATTTGTGCTAATCCTTTATACATTGGATAAACTGCAATTGCTACTGGAGTAAACTTATAAACTTCTTGCATACGAGGGATATCAGGGTATTTTGAAAATCCACGTAACAATATATAATTTGCTGGTTTGTATGGTTTTAACAATTCTGTTGCTTGAGAAATAAATTCTTCAACAATTTTTGAAGTATGTAAAGCATGTTTGTCTTCCGGATCAATTGGAAGAATTTTATGTGGTTTATTACCTTCTTTATGTGGATCATTTTCTGTAATACTGTCAGACAATTCTTCACCTCTAAAAATTCCAGCAAACCTATGACCTTTACCTGGTTTTAACAAAATTTCCGTATCGTTAATTTTTTTTATTTTCTCTGACAATAAATTACACAACTCAACTGTTTTCTGTGTAGGTATTCGTCCTGCTCTACGATCTGTTATAACACCATTTTCGTCAATAGTAGCAAAATTTCCGCGAAAAGCAACATCATTTTTAGTCATTTGCATCCCAAGACCTAAAACTTCAAGAACGCCACGTCCTATCAAATATTTAACCGGATCATAACCAAACAATGCAAGATGTGCAGGTCCACTACCAGGAGTAATCCCGTAATCCACAGGTATTGCTAACCCACATAAAGATTCTCTTGCAAGGTTGTCAAGATTAGGTATGTTTGCAACTTCTAACTCTGTGTTAAATTTTTTCTCATACGACGGTGCACCACCAAGACCATCTATTACTATCATAACAATTTTTTTCTCATTCTTTATCGCCAAATTTTTTATTAGTTGTAAGTTGTCCATAATTTTGCTCCTTTTATTGTAATAGAGGTAATATTGAAGAACCGTCTGGAATAATGTAGGATTTATAATTTTTAGCGAATTTTTGTTCTACAATTTTTACTGCTTTGTTGAGATTTTCTGCATAATAAAATTTTAATTTACTAACCAATGTTGATTCTAACGAAGAAACTAGGATACAATTGTAATTTTTCAAAATTTTTGCAGTGAGATATGCCCGATGTCCTTCTACAACAATTTTGTCTCTTGGAAAAGAAAGTATTTCTTCAATATCATAGTTTACTAACCAATTACCGAAAATTTCTTGTCCTATACCTTCACTACATTCCGCAATTAGAACTATGCTGCCATCTTTTTTAGTTGTTAAAGTTGCACAGGTTAAACTTTTCTGTGCTTGGTAAAGATTTATATCTCGTGGATAACCACCACAACTTACAAACGTTACATCGGCTAATTCTTTTATTCTAACACAAAAAATTTCTTTAGCAATTTTTGTACCTTCAGAATACACACTATTAAGTTCACCAGCTAAAATTTTTACTATTTGTTTTCTATCGTTTTTTATAAAATTTATTACAAAAGTAGGTTTTTGTGAAACGAAAATATTCGCTGCGGATAACATATCTAAATTAATTTTGTTATGTTCCAGCTCACCCATTGTTGAGCCATCTTCAATCACTAATGAATGGTTATATGTTATAGAACTTCTTGCAGCAACACCAGGCAATAACGCTTTTCTTGTACCGGAGTAGCCGGCAAACGAGTGAGTATCAATACTACCTGTAAGAATTACAAGATCTGCTTGAGTAACATTTTTGTTTAAATAAATCCTATTACCAAAAGAAGTGGTTCCAATATATTCATTAACTGAAACATCGTCACAATTATGGTTTATAAACTCAAATTTAGATACAATATCTTCACCATACAATTTTTTATTTTCTTGTTCTGTATGAGGTCTATGTGTACCTAACGCTATGACAAATTTTATCACAGAATTTGTCCATAAAGATAAATATTTGGTCAACAACCTCAATATTTCCGGATAATAAGGATTTGCACGAGTAATATCTTCTACTACAATTGTAATTTGTTTTGGTTGGACAACTTTAACAATTTTTTCTAACGGTTCACAGCCTAACGGTTGTGTCAAAGAAGAAATTAATTCTTGTTGAATATTTTGTATTGGTTTAAATTTTGTCTGGTTTAATTCAAGAACTGAAATAACATTTTTTTCATCTATACTTAAAACAACTTCTGATTTACCATATTTTAATCTATAATCCATACTTTAATTGTGGTCTACTGCCAGGTTTTACTAATGGTATATTTTTTTTACACAGAGGACAATCTTGAGGGTTGAAATTGTCTACTTTAATTTTGGCAATATAACAATATGGTATATCAGCAAACAAATTTTCCTGTTGGTTTTCACTGCTGCGGTTAAAAATGCTAGCTAATACAATTATATTTGAACAATTTTTTTTTACTAAAGAAATAACTTCATTAGTTGACTTCCCTGTTGTAACAACATCTTCTATAACTGCTATGTTATCGTTTGGATTTATCACAAACCCTCTACGAAACAATAGATTTCCATAATTGTCCCGTTCTGCAAAAATTGCTCTTACATTATTACCTGTGAATGTTTTTATTACACGAGCAAATTCTTGAGCTATCACTATTCCACCAATTGCAACAGAAACCACAGTGTCAATTCTATCCCAAAGAACACATTTTTGTTTAACTTCTTCAAACAATAACATAGCAATTTTTTCTGCAATATCTGGATATTGTAATACTAAAGCACATTGCAAATATTTGTCACTATGCAACCCTGAAGATAACAAAAAATGTCCTTCTAAAATTGCATTATATCGTTTAAAAATTTCTATTATAGAATCTTTTCTTATTTCCATTACAATTTTCCTTTTTTAATTTTTTGTAAATTTCGTAAAACTTCTTTTTGTTTAATTTCTTCTCGTCTGTCATATGCTTTTTTATATTTACACAATGCAAGTTCTAACTTTACCCACCCATTTTCAGAAAAATACACTTTTGTAGGTTTCAACACTAACCCTTTTTGTAAAATTTTTTCTTTAATTCGGACAATCTCTTTTTTATGCAACAACAGTTTACGTTTTCTATCTATATCAAGTTTGTAATGTGCAGTTTTTTCATAAATTGGTATACGACAATTTATTAACCAAACTTCATTTTTTTGGTCAATTATACAAAATGCATCTTTTATATCTATTTTCCCGCTACGAATAGATTTTACCTCTGTCCCTTTTAGTTCAATACCTGATTCATACACTTCTAAAATATCAAAATTATGTGCAACCTTTTTGTTTACAGTAACAATTTGGGTTTGCATTTTTTAGAGATTTCTGTCAGAGGAGGGAGTTGAACCCTCACGGGTTTTTAACCCATACGGTCCTGAGCCGTACGCGTCTGCCAGTTCCGCCACTCCGACATTGTTTGTGTAGTTGTCATATTGGGGAAGAAATTATTTAATTTAAAAGTTTTATTTTTTTCTTATAGGTATTTGTGGTAAAATATTGTTTTTAATATAATCAAAATTGAACGGTTTTAATAAACAATCTAACGCACCGTGACGAAACGCTTCAATAACTTTGTCAGCTTCTCGGTATCCTGTAATCATCACCACAGGAAGATTGGGGTCAGCTTTTTTTGATTCAATTAATACTTCTATACCATCTTTATCAGGTAATTTTATATCTAACATAAGAAGGTCAAACGTTTCTGTAGCGATCCATTTTAACCCGTCTAAAGAATTTGTTGTAGTTTTAACTTCATGCCCTAAGGAAGAAAAAAATGTAGTTAACAATTCTAAAATTTCTGTATCGTCATCTATTACTAATATTTTCATTTTATTTCTCCTGTATAATTTTGTCTGTTTAAAAATTTTTCTACTTACAAAAAATTGTTTAACTAAAATGGCACTTCTTCAGAAGAATCTGTCTCGGAAGGGTTTTCAACGACATCTTCAGCAAGTTTTTCTGCTGGTTGTTCTACGGTAACACTTTCTACTGTTTTTTTACCCAAAAATTCTAACGTGTCAACAATAACTCTTGGTGTCACGTATGTAACATTATTTTTTGTAGTTTTAACAATATCCAACCGACCTATCACAGAAACCGCTTTTCCTTTAGTAAGATAGTTTACTAACTTTTCAGCACGTTCTCCCCAAATTATTATATCAACAAACACAGGAGATTTGTTTTCTGGCCGTAAATCTTCTCTTAATGCTAAAGTTGTAGCACAAAATTTTTTCCCTGTAGAAACTTCTACAAGTCGTGCATCTTTAGCTAAATTGCCAGAAAAAATTACTAAATTCATAAAATCTGTTGTTCACCTCCTTACAAATAAACTTTAGGGATAAATTATCCCTATCGCTATACCTATATATGACAAAAGTATCACTACCGGTGAAACAATACTAGCCCAGTTGTTCCCTTCAGGATTTGTGAATTTCAACAAAACAAAACCTATTATTAAAGTTGTGAGACTAAAAAAAATTATCTTCCAGCCAGTTTTACTTATTGCTGAATCTTGTAGTGGTTCTCGTTGAGACAATTTTTTTTGGCTAGATTTTTGGATTTCGTGAGATAAAGGTCTTGTTTGTTTATGTTTAACCATAACTTGGTTATCTAATAATTTGTGGTATTTTATATCCTCTTAATTCAGAATTAAGTTCTTCTAACTTACGAACACGTTGTTCTACTGGTGGATGAGTAGAAAACAATGTTAACAAAGTTTCTGCTTTCAACGGGTTAATAATAAACATATGTGCAGTGGTAGGATGGGTGTTTAACGGGTAACGTTGGACACCATAAGAAATTTTTTTTAACGCTTCGGCTAAACTTAAAGGGTCATTAGTTGCTATCCCTGCAGACCTGTCTGCTTCATATTCTCTTGAACGAGAAATTGCTAACTGAATAATCAACGCTGCAATAGGTGCAATAAGGATTAATAGTAACATACCTATACCACCTAACGGGTTAGAATCTCTGGAATCTCGTCTGGCTCGGCCAAAGATTAGTGCCCATTGTGCCATTCGTGCTAAGGTAAATATTGCACCTGCAATTGTTGCTGCAATAACAGAAATAAGTGTATCCCTATTTTTTATATGTGAAAGTTCATGAGCAAGAACACCTCTAAGTTCTCGTTCAGTTAACAGATTTAATATTCCAGTGGTAACTGCTACAGCAGAATGTGCAGGGTTACGTCCTGTAGCAAACGCGTTTGGAGTTGGAGTTTCTATAATGTAGACTTTAGGCATAGGTAACGACATTTTCTGTGTTAATTCTCGTAGAATAGAAAAAATTTCGGGTTGTTCGTGTTCTTTAACTTCTTTTGCGCCATACATCATTAATACAATTTTATCCGAGAACCAAAAAGCTACAAGATTCATTGTTAACGCAATTGTGAACGCCCAAACCATCCCTTCCCTGCCAGCAATCATACCACCTACTATAACGAATAAAATTATTAACCCAAGCATCAATAAACCTGTTTTGAAATTGTTCATAAGGTATACACCTCCATTTATTTTAAATTAGAGTTTACTTATCGTTTTTTAGTTGAAACTTTTTTCTTTTTATGTGCTTCTATTCTAGACTTTTCTTTTGCCATATCTCTTACTTTTTTCCCAAACACTTCTTTTGTCTGTGATTCTTTAATTTGTTTAGCTTGAGAACTTACTTTTTTACCTATACCTGCTGCTTTTTGAGAACTTTCTTTTGCGTTTTGTTGAACTTGGGAACGGTCTTTTTGTATGTGAACTTCTTTAGCAGTATAGCTTGTTTCTTTTTTATGAGACAAATTTTTAGGACCTTTAGCATAAACATACCAAATAGTACTTAAAACAGTTAATGCTAAGAATACTTTTTTCATAATTAACCTCATAAAAATTTTTTGCGTTAGCAATTTTTTATATAAAATATTTTTTCATTTTGTCAATACCTTAAAATGAGTAAAAATCATTTTTTCTCAAACATTTCTTCAATTTCTTTTTTCTTTTGTTCAAAATATTCGTCAATTTGTGCTGAGATACCTTCTAACGACTCTAGTTTTTTTACCCGTTGTTCTAATTGATTAATTTCTTTTAATATAAACTCAAACCCTTCAGCGATAGGGTCGGGAAGTTTATTGTGTTCTAAAAGTTGTATTTGTTCTGGGGTAAACCCTAACCCTATCCTTCCTGGAACACCTACTACAGTAGCGCCCGAAGGAACGTCTTTTATCACCACAGAACCCGCTCCAATACGTGCGTTAGCTCCAACCCTAATATTCCCTAACACAATTGCGCCTGCTCCTATAACCACTCCATTTTCTATTGTAGGATGACGTTTACCTTTGTTCAAAGTTGTCCCTCCAAGAACAACACCTTGATATATAAGAACATCATCGCCAATTTCGGCTGTTTCGCCAATAACTACACCCATACCATGGTCTATAAAAAATCTTCTACCAATTTTTGCTCCGGGATGAATTTCTATCCCTGTAAGAAACCGTGAAATATGAGAAATGAGCCTGGCAATAACATAAAATTTTTTAGTATAGAACCAATGTGCTAACCTGTGAAACCATATTGCGTGTAAGCCTGGATAACATAATAAAACTTCTACAACATTTTTTGCTGCAGGGTCTTTTTTAAATATAGTCTCTATATCCTCTTTTAACAATTTAAACAAGTTCATCTTAATAGTTTTAAAAAATTAAGTTCTGTTAACTTTTTTTATGAAATTTTGTAACTAGTAATTTTGGTAATCAGTAATTAGCATATAAAATTTCCGCAAAGGCACGGTCATTGTAGTCACCAAATATATAATCTTTTCCCGAGGCTAAAGCCTCTACTCCAAGAATTTCAACACTACTCCTAATTTCCCTCCTATCAAGGAGGGATCAAGGGAGGTGTTTATATACACACCCCTTTATCCCCTCTTGATAGAGGGGAACACACCCCTTTATCCCCTCTTGATAGAGGGGAAGGCAAAGCTTACGCTTTGCCGCTACATTATCTTTTTCACTCTCTCACTTTTTCACTTCTCACACTACCCACCTACCTGCTATCACCTATCTCCCAACATTTTTGTTGTTCCACCAGTGATTAGTGCTTCGTGGTTAGTGATTAGTGAAACAAGAACCACAATGACACGGTCATTGCAGCCCTTTGCCACTACATTTTCTTTTTCACTTCCTCTCTGTGGACTATGGACCATGGACTATAAACCCAAAAACACTCCCTATCCACCTACCTGCTACCACCTATCACCTGATTATCAACACACCCCTTAGTCCCCTCTTGATAGAGGGGAAGGCAAAGCTGGCGCTTTGCTGCTACATTATTTCTTTAATTTATTTTTCTCTTTTTCACTTCGTCACTTCTTTTTCTGGTGGACTGTGGACCGTTGACTATCAACCAAACACTCATTA
>CALJEJ010000052.1 GCA_938074745.1 uncultured Endomicrobiia bacterium | reverse complement strand
AAATATTAGTTGAGGGATATCCATCTTTATATTGAGGCTAAAAGGGAAGTTGCGATTATTAGAAAATATCTGCCACTGTTGGATAGCATCATTATATTTTATATTAACCACATATGATATACTGCTACTTATATATTTAACATAACCAGAATTATTTTCAATTTCTCCATATAGTGATGTTCCTGAAGGGTGTATCATTTTTATACTACAGTTATACATCTTATGAGATACTTCAAGGTTAAATTTTGTTTCAAATTCTGATTCAATATTAGCGATTTTGTTTAACAATACTTTACCATCGTAATTTAATGTAAAAGTATCGTTTAATTTAACAACATCTATTTTACCTTTCAAGATATTTCCATAAACAGTTGTTGTAGCTTCCAAAGGATAAATTTTGGTTTTTCCTTCAAGATTTATTTTTTTATCTGCCACATTTATTTTTATTTTATAATTTTGAAATTTAGTTAAGTCATAATTACCATTTAGTTCACCCTTTATTTCTATATCTGCAACAGAAATAAGTTTCATTTTTGGGAAAAATTGAAAATTTAATCCCCATGTCTGCTTTTTATTATTAGCCTCTAGTTTAATATAAGATTTGTATCTCCAATGTTCAGCTGAAAAATTAAAAACTATATTATTATACTTTTTGTATCCTGTCAAAATACAATTTTTTGCTAACAAATTATCTTTGTAATAAAATGCTCCTTTGTTTATTCTTACTAATGAAGGAAGTTGTTTCAATTTATCTATTAATTGTTCTTCATTAAATTTTTCTATATCATTCTGCGATAACACAAACATTTTCTTATCATATACCCTATATTCTACATCCGACATATTTAATGCTAAAATAGGTGTTGTTTTTGAATATACTAATCTTACAAGATTAAATACTATTGATAAACTTTTTATTCGTAGAGATGTAGTTTCGTTTTGGATGTAAAGATCTTTGATGTGGATTATACTTGGGAAGATGTAGATATTATAACTAAAATTTATCTTCCAAGAAGGTAAAATTTTAGATATAAATTTTTTCCCAAAAATATACAATACTATATTCCCTAACAATTCTATTACGAACAAAAAAAATATAGTATATAAAATAATCTTTTTACTCATAAAATTTATTATAATTGGAAAAGAAATATTTTGTAGAACAACACAAACAGATATTTTTCAGAATCAAGTTTTTTCTGGGATGTTGGATAAGACATTTTCTGGAGTAAAATTTAATCCATCTTTTGTTGGGTTGAGTGTTACACGAATTTTATAAATTTTGTCTGTATTTATATTTATACCATATTTAAGTATAACTTCTTCTGCAATTGCATCTTCTATATATTTTTGTAAAGTTCGTTGTAACGGTCTTGCACCATAATACTGGTCAAAACCTTTCTCTAACAAGAATGTTTTAACTTCTTCGTCCAGTTCCAGTTCTACATTCTTCTTTTTCAATCTATTCTGTAATTTTTGTAACATAAGTTCTAAAATTTTGTACATATCCTCTTTAGATAGAGGTCTAAATATTACAATATCGTCTACACGGTTTAAAAATTCGGGGTTGAAAACTTTTTTTAATTCATCTAATAAGATATCTTTTATATGTTTATAGTTATCTTCTTGCTGTTCTGCTACACTGAATCCAAGCGATTTCCCTTTAGATATATATTTAGCACCTATATTTGATGTCATTATAATTATGGTATTTTTAAAACTAACCTTATGTCCTAAACTATCTGTAATACTTCCGTTGTCCATAATTTGTAATAAAATATTAAATACATCTTGATGTGCTTTTTCTATTTCGTCTAAAAGAATTACAGAATAAGGTTTTCTACGAACTTTTTCAGTTAACACACCACCTTCTTCATAACCAACATATCCTGGTGGCGCACCAATAAGTTTGGACACATTAAATTTCTCCATATATTCCGACATATCTATTCTGATTAACGCTTCTTCATCACCAAACATAAATTCTGCTAACGCTTTTGCAACTTCAGTTTTGCCCACACCTGTAGGACCTAAAAATATGAAACTACCGATAGGCCGGTTTGGATCTTTAAGTCCTGTCCTTGAACGACGAATTGCGTTAGATATAACACGGATTGCTTCATCTTGTCCAACAATACGTTTGTGTAATTCAACTTCTGCATTTAACAACTTTTGACTTTCTTGTTCTGTAATTTTAGTGACAGGGATACCTGTCCATTTTGAGATTACATAAGAAATATCTTCCACAGTAACTTCTGGAACTACGCTGTCACGTTTTTGTTTCCATTGTTTCTTCATTTCTTCAATTGTTTTTTTCAATTGTATTTCTTTAGCACGATATTTTGCTGCTTGTTCAAAATCTTGTTGTTGTGAAAGTTCATCTTTTAATTTTACAACCTGTTGAAGTTCTTCCATCTTAAGTTTTATCTCTTCAGGCAATTGTGTAGCTTTTAGTCGTAACCTACTTCCTGCTTCGTCAATTACATCTATAGCTTTATCTGGTAAGAACCTGTCAGAAATAAATCTGTCTGATAGTTCTGCTGCTGCAACTATTGCTTCATCTGTATATTTTACTTTATGATGTTTTTCGTACCGTTCTTTTATTCCACGAAGTATCTGTATTGTTTGTTCTACAGTTGGTGGTTCTACTAATACTGGCTGGAACCTACGTTCTAATGCAGGGTCACGTTCAATATATTTGCGATATTCATCTAACGTAGTTGCGCCAATACATTGTAATTCACCTCGTGCTAAAGCTGGTTTTAGCATATTTGAAGCGTCCACTGCACCTTCTGCTGCACCTGCTCCTATTACTGTATGTAATTCGTCAATAAACAATATAATATTATTTCTTGCTCTACGAATTTCTTCCATAATATTCTTCATTCGTTGTTCAAACTCGCCACGATATTTTGTTCCTGCAATGACTGCACCTAAATCTAACATTACAACTCGTTTATTATGTAATATTTCAGGTACCTCACCAGAAGCAATTTTTTGTGCTAAACCTTCTACTATAGCAGTTTTACCTACACCTGGGTCACCTACTAAAACAGGATTATTTTTTGTCCTACGTGAAAGTATTTGTATCACACGTTCTATTTCATTTTCACGACCTATTATAGGATCAAGTGCACCTTCTTTGGCTAATTGTGTCAGGTCACGACTAAACTCGTCCAAAGTAGGTGTTTTAAGTTTGTGCAAATGTTTAACTCGTTTTTGTTGACGTGCAAATTGTTGTGGTGTTTCCATTTCACCTAAAATTGAATATATTTCTTCTAACGCATCTTCGTAGGTCACACCTAAATACTCAAGAATTCTTGAAGCAACACCTTCCTTCTCACGTAACAAACCTAAAAGAATATGTTCTGTACCGACATATATATGTCCCATATTCGCTGCTTCTTCTACAGAATATTCTAAAACTTTTTTTGCCCGAGGTGAAAATGGTATCTCACCTAATACCATAATATTATCTCCAGGCGGGACTAACTTTTCAACTTCTTGGCGAACCTGTCTTAAATCCACCCCAAGGTTTATCAATACTTGAATAGCAATCCCTTCACCTAACGCTACTAACCCTAACAACAAATGTTCTGTACCCACATAATCGTGGTTTAACCGTTTAGCCTCTTCTTGTGCAACCAGTATAACTTTTTGTGCTCTATCGGAAAATTTGTTCATAGAAGTATTTTATACAAAACATTTATTTTTATTTTCAATATATCTGTTTAAGATACGGAAGTGTTTTGTTGTGAAAATAAAATTTTACTTCTATAATTTTCTATTTCCTGTTTATATAATTTTAACTTTTCTAAAAGAACATAGGGAATATTTAATGTTCCTAATAACGGTGGTGTATCACCTACTTCTCCATGACAGTCACTTCCGCCAGTTATTAACAAATTATACTTTTCTGCTATTGTCAGAAGTTCTTCAACTACATTCTTAGGATGTTTTGAATGGTACACTTCAATACCTTTAAGACCATAGTTTATTAACTTTTTTATAAATCGTAAATCCAGATAGTTACTGAAATATGGGTGGGCAAGAACAGGTATCCCACCAGTTGTTAATATCATTTTAATTGCTTCTTCTGGAGATAATTTTAACTTAGGAACAAAAGCAGGTTTACCATAACTTAAATATAACTCAAAAGCTTCTTTAATACTCTTGACATAATTACAGTTTAACATCTCTTTTGCAAAATGTAATCTTCCGATACTACCTTGGTTTGTTTCGTGAAATATTTTTTCTTCATTAAGTTTAATACCTAACTTTTGCAATTTTTTAAATATCTGGTATGCACGTTGTTTTCTTGCTTCACGAAATATTTTTAATTTTTGTTGTAACGTTTTATCTTCCCAATTAATAAAATATCCTAAAATATGTATTTCTTCTTCTGCAGAGTCTTTAAGTTCTGCTGAAAGTTCTACACCCGGTATCACTTCAATACACATTTTAGTACCGAGTTTAACCGCTTCTTCTATACCATCAGTACTATCATGGTCTGTAATGCTAACTGCCACGATACCTTTGTGCTTACAAAATTCTATCACCTGTTTTGGAGTGAAACTTCCGTCAGAAAATGTCGTGTGAACATGTAAATCTATATGATGATTATTATTCATTTTACTAGCACAAAATTTTAAAAAATTTTTTTTATAACAATTCTACAGCAAGAGATGCTAATTTACTACGTTCCGTCTTTGTAAACATTATATGCCCAAAAATTTCTTGTCCTTTGAACCTGTCAACTACATAAGTTAACCCGTTTGAAGATGCGTCAAGGTAAGGAGTGTCAATTTGGAACAGGTCGCCAGTAAGAATTATTTTCGTATTTTCTGCTGCACGGGAAATTATTGTTTTAATTTCGTGTGGGGTCAAATTTTGTGCATCGTCAATTATAAAATACTGGTTGGGTAAACTTCGGCCTCGTAAATATGTCAACGCTTCAACTTCAATCAACCCGGATTCAAAAAAATATTCTAACTCATTTTGCATTTTTTTGCTGTCTACATTTTTATATGTTTTATCTAATAAGAAATCTAAATTATCATAAATTGCGCCAAGCCATGAAGCAAGTTTTTCTTCTTTTGTCCCGGGAAGATATCCTATATCTTTACCCATTGGTACCACAGGACGACTTATTAACATCCTTCTATAAACTTTTTCATCAATAACTTTATACAGACCACAAGCAATTGCTAACAACGTTTTCCCAGCACCTGCAACACCTACTAATGTAACCAAATTTATTTTTTCATCTAACAATAATTCTATAGCGAACCGTTGCTGGACATTTAAAGGTCTTAATCCCCAAATAGTTACATCTTTAGTGTTTAACAATATTAACTCCATTTTACCGTCAGATAATTTTTTAGCTCGTGCTAACCCGCTGTGAGATTTGTCTTTTTTCAAAACAAAAAATTCGTTAGGGTAAATGTTTTCTTTGTCTATATATTGTCCTAACAATTCTATACTTATTTTTCCTTTAGTATACAATGTATTTATTATCTCATCTTCAACTTCAATTTCTTTAATACCTGTATAAAGAGTTTCAGGTCTAACCTTTGCTTTTTCATAATCTTGAGTGGAAACACCTAAAGCTTCTGCTTTTATTCTTAAATTTATATCTTTAGTAATAAAGAAAACTTTTTCGCCTGCTTTTTTAAGTTTTAACGCTACGGAAAGAATTCTATGGTCGGCTTTGTCATAAACAAACTTAACAGGTAATTCTATATCACAATCAAGTTCTATCTTCAAAATACCGCCGTTGTCTAATTCTACACCGTTAATAATATTTCCACGTGACCTCAACATATCAAGTTTACTAGATACTATACGCGAGTTTCTGCCAATTTCGTCATGCTGTTTTTTCAACTTATCAAGTTCTTCTATTACAGTCATAGGAATTACAACTTTGTTATCGCCAAACACGAACAACGAATCTGGGTCATGCAACAATACATTGGTGTCTAACACAAAAGTTTTTCTTAATTTAGGTTTTGTATCCATAGTAAAAATGGATTTTTAATACATCATCCCGATATTTACTATAATACTATTTGATTTTTCGTCAATACCAACAGAAATCCCAGCAAAAAATTGTTGGTAAGGGTTTAAATCATACTTTATACCACAAAATATATATGATTCAGTAAACTCGCTACCTAAAATTTTTTCTCCATTAAGTTTTGAACTACCATGATTTATTCCTTTAACTCCGAACGAAAAACTTAAACTTGTTTCTTCTTTTTGTAACGGGAAAAAACTTCCTACACTATAAAACAATTCGTTACCGAACAAATATCCTTCAGGATTGGTTGTGTTTATTTTATATCCAACATTGAAAAATGTAAAGAAATATCTTTCTGATTTTAACACAAACTCTTTCTCAAATAACCAGTTTAAAATTATCCCTACAGCACCTGTTCCAAACCCTTTTTTATAATCTCCTGTAGGCAGTGAAACACAAAATTCTGTTGATACTGAAGGTATTGGTTTTTCTTCTTCTTCTTTAACAAAGTTATATTTGGTCCCAAGTAAAATGTCAGAAATACCTTTTACAACATTATCCTGCTGGCTTAATCCCACAGCAGAAATTTTAAACCCTGTTTCAAGATTTTCAGTTAACCCCCAGTGGAAAGATACCGGTAAGTCAAGTTTTGCCGTGTGAGTGTCTATTAAATAATAATTAAGATCTATTGCTAACCCATAAATATTCACGGGACAAGAATGTGTTGTTTGATATGCCCTAAAGAAGTTAAAATAGTTTATTTGAGAATAACATGGAACTAAAAAAATGTAAATAAATATGAAAAATATAAAATTTAATTTTTTCACCATTTTTTTAAATATAATAAAAAAATTAAGATATGTCAATAAATGAAAAAATGTTACTGGTGAGAGATACAAAATAAAACTTTTTAGAGTAAAAACTAAATTTTCCCGTACTCGTCAAAAAGCAGGATATTCCGACGACATTTTGGACACAATAGTTCAAACATATTTTCTCGTTGGTTAAACTGTTTAAACTTCAGTTTACCTGAAAAGGAAAGAAATTCTTCTGAAATTATAGAGACAAGATTTATATTCCCGTAAACTTTTGCCCCTAACTTTTTAATAACCCATAACAAATGTTCTTTTGTAGAAATTATTGTATCACAATTAGAACACATAACTAATTCTTTTTTAATCTCTTGAGAAACCAAAGTTTTTCTATCCACAGTGGATAAATCAAACTCTTGTGACATAATTACACCGGGAATTTTTTCATTCCTAGTAGTACAATTTCTTGCACATTGGCCACAAAAAATGCATTCGTCGTAATGCCATACTAAAACCCGTTCAGCAGAATTAACAGATTTTATATCTTTTAACTCAATTGCTTCTGCAGGACATACTTCAGCACATGCACCACAACCTATACACCCTTCCTGTGACGGTTGTGGTTTACCACGGAAAACTTCCGGCGGTGTATATGGTTCAAACGGATATTTTGTAGTATATGGCCCTTTTATTAACGCTTTTATTGCTTCTTTAAGTTCTCTTAATTTTGGATATTTCATTTTTAAAAACTAAAGTACTTTATTATCAGTAGTTTTTCCTTTGTATTCGTCACATACACTTTTTTCCCACAGTTTTACTTTTGATTTATACGCAGCACGGGATAACGCGTGAGTAGACACTGGCGATGTTAAAAGAATAAAAAATGCTGTTAGTAAACATTTTAATCCTATAGCAGAAAATCCGTACATTATAAACAAACCAAACAAAATACCACAAGTGCCTAAAGTTACACATTTTGTAGAGGCTTGAAGACGATTGTATATATCAGGCAACCTAACCAACCCTAAACAACCAAAAAAGTCAAAACATAAACCTACAATTATAAATATATAACCTAAAACTATGTTTAAACTCACAACAAAAGTTGAACCTCCTTTTTTTACTCGTCTAACCGTCTTCCTTCAAGATATTTTGCTAACGCTATTGTCCCTATAAACGATTGTAGTGCCCATGCAACTGCTATATCTATAAAAAAATCTCTTTTTGTAACCAAACTTAATAACGCACAACTGCCTACCACAACTATACCTAAAATATCCACACCTACTGCACGGTCTGCCGGTGTAGGCCCTTTCGCTATTCTGTATAAACAAAGAATAATACAAAGTATTAACGGGTTTAACAACCGTAAAAATATATCCATCTTCACGGTAAGGTTTAAAACCAAAAGAAGAACAAAAATTATAGTTCCTATAATATATTTTACAATTCTCATATTTTTACTCAAAAATTTTTTCTAAAACTTTTTCAAACCTTCTTACAATAATTTGAGATGCTAATTCTACATCTGTAGATTTAACATTTATCCAGTGTATGTAAAGATATCCATTTTCTTTATCTACATCAACACTCATTGTTCCCGGTGTTAAAGTTATAGAATTTGCTAAAAAAGTCAATGCTGTATCATTTTTTAGTTTTGTTTTAACTTTTACTATACCGGGACGAATTGGCAACCATGGATGTAAAACTCTGTACGCAACATCTAAGTTTGCTTTTATCATCTCCCATATTAATAATGGTATGTAATATAAAAACCATAAATATCTTTGTGGATGTTTAAACTTCCACGGGTTTTGTGTATAAATATCGCCAACCAAAATTGTTACTATTAAACTACAAAGTATTCCTATAACTAAATGTTGTAAGTTAAACGAAAAAGTAAACAAAACCCAAACTATGAACGAAATTATAAACAATACAATTCTACTTCCTATATTTTGTTTCATAAATTAGAAAACACGATATTTCCGTATTCAGTCCCTTTTTGTAATACAAAAACTACTTTGTCTAAAAACAGTGTTCTGATTTGTGGTAAAACTAAAATCCCTGCAATTATACATAAGACAGATAAAATTAGCATAGATATCACCATATAAACAGGAACTTCTTTTATTTGTATTTGAGCAGTGTTATTCTGTGGTTCAGTATAAAACCCATATTTCATAACTTTCGTAAAACTTGATAAAGTAAGCAAACTCACAACCGCTGCTATAATAGCAGCAAAAATGTTGTTTATTTGAATACATGCAAGAATAATTATAAATTTTGACCAGAACCCGTTAAACGGTGGAATACCTGAAATTGACATACTGCCTACTAAAGCACAAAAAGTTGTATAAGGCATTTTTTGTTTAAGCCCGCCCATTAAACGTAAATCTCGTGTTGACAAAGTATATTCTGTTGCCCCACTGGTTAAAAATAATAACGACTTAAATAAAGAATGGTTTATAAGATGAAATATCCCGCCCAGGATACCTAACGGTGTACCTAACCCTATACCTAAAATTATATACCCAACCTGACTTATTGAATGATACGCTAAAAGTCGTTTATAATCCCATTGATACAAAGCAAGAATAACACCTACTATCATAGAAAGTATACCCAACAGTACTAATATTTTTAACATATTTTGTTGAATTCCAAACACATTAAATAACAATCTCACGAGTGCATATATCCCAAGTGTTTTTATTAAAACGCCGGATAGCATCGCAGAAATTGGCGCTGGTGCTGACGGATGCGCGTCAGGTAACCAAGAGTGAAACGGTACCAAAGCTGCTTTTAACCCAAAACCTACAATCATTAACATAATAACGAATTTTATGATATAGGTCCTTTCTTTAGGCAAATTTTCTAATACCTTAGCAATATCTGCAAAGTTCAAACTTGAAATATAACTATATACTAATGCTATACTCAATAAAATCAACGATGAAGCAACTGAACCTAATACAAGATATTTAAACGACGCTTCAAGTTCTTCTGATTCACAACCAAACGATACTAACGCATACGACGCAATCGCTGCTATTTCTAAAAATACATACATATTAAAAATATCGCCTGTGATAATTACTCCGTTCATCCCTGCAAGCATTAACATAAACAACGAGTAATACTTCCATTTGTCAGTATATCTTTCCATATATGAAATAGAAAACACTGTTGAACATAACGCTACAATATTAACTGTTAACAACATCATAACACTTAAATAATCCACAACTAACAAAATACCGAAAGGTGGTATCCACCCGCCTACTTTGTAAGTAATCACATTGTTAGGAGTAGATTGTAGTTTCACAAGAAGAAAGAAAGATAACACAACTAACACCAAGTTCGCTAAAGTAGCAAAAATATCGCTTAACCACTTGACAAACCGTCCTATTAACGCTACAATAAACGCAGTCCCAAGCGGTATTACTGTAAATAATGGTATCATTTATCTTTACCCTTTCAATTTACGAATTTGTGTAATATCAAAAGTCCCGTATTTTTCGTACAACCTAATAGCAATTGCTATCATTAACATCGTTACTGCAAGACCTATTACAATAGCAGTTAAAACCAACGCTTGAGGTAACGGGTCTACCATAGGGTGTACAGTTTCGCCTTTCGTCAATATTGGGAACCCACTACCTTTTTTGTACCCCACAAGAACAAAAAATAAGTTCAACGAATAATCAATTATACCTAACCCTATTATTATTTTTATTAAATTTTTCTTTACTAAAATTGCATACAAACCTACTAAGAATAAAATTAAACATAAAATATAAGGAATATACCCTGCCATAACAAATTATTTTCTCCTGATCAATTCTCGTGTTTTATCACCTTCGGAAGCAATAAGGTCTGCAATATGTGACAAAATTATGTTTGTTCTTTCGTCCATTTTTGCTAAAGTTTCCTGAAAGTTTCTTTCCATTCTTTCAATAAGTTGCTGAGTTTCTTTTCTTCCTTCTTCTATCATTTGCTGTGTCCGTTTGTTACCTTCTTCTATCATTTGCTGAGTATATCTTCTACCTTCTTCTATCAACTGTTGAGTATATTTCTTCCCGTCTTCTATCATTTGTTGAGTTCGTTTATTCCCTTCTTCTATCATTTGTTTTGCAATTTTATCTTCTTTCTCAAGCAACTTATCCGTTCTTATACTTAACCATACTGCAAAAATTATCCCCAGAACACCTAAACCTATAAATTCCATCAAATGTTTCACTCCTTGCTATTAGTAGATACAAACAAAACAAGACATAAAAATGCGCTAAAAAGTCCTAACCCTACTTTAAGAAATATTGCTAAATTACAAGGTAGAATAATCCCTGCAGAAAATAATTTAAACGGTACCCCTTGACCATAAAAATTTTTAAAAAAATATCCTGCTAAAAAACCGCTCACAGCAATTGACAAAAATATAACCGCAGCAAGAGATTCGCCTACACTTGTTATCGTTTCACTAAATTTTTTTATGACAAACTCTTTACCAAACGCAAGAATTAAATGTATAAACGACAACGATAAAATCACACCGCCTGCAAACCCACCACCCGGTGTTAAATGTCCATGAAAAGTTATATACAACCCGTACAACATTATAAGTCCTACTGTTAACCTCGTAACCGTTTTTACAATAAGTGTCATTCCTTTCATTTTTTTCTACCTACTTTCCTCATAACTGCTAACACACCTAATACTGCTGTGAACAACACTGTAGCCTCGCCTAAAGTGTCATACCCTCGGTAATCAAGAATTATTGAAGCAACAATATTTGCAGCCCCTGTTTCAGAAATATTATTTTTTATCCCGTTTCCTTCAGTAACATAATAACTTGCTACTTTCATTTTTGGTTCACCAAACCGTGGCAATTCTTTTATTGCACGAAATGCGTAAAATATAAATATTAACACGCCAATCATTGTAACTGTTTTTACAAAAATTTCTTTAGTTGAATAATCTGTCCCATCTCGTGTAACTGTTGCACGGACCAAAATTATCAACGCTAAAATTTCTACTACAAGCTGGACAATAGCTAAATCCGGTGCTTGTAATAAAAGAAATAATAATGACAACACTACACCCACTGCACCTACTGCTACTACACTGGATAACAAATCTTTTATTTCAACAGCAACAATTGCAGCAATTATCATTAAAACAAGTAAACCTGAGATTACTAACTCTATTCCCATTTTATTATCCTTTCAATAACAAAATAACTAATCCTATTATTACCCAAGATAAATAAAAATGTAAATTCCCGTTATGGAAAAACGATAGTACACTACCTATACCTAAAACTATACTTTTACCCCATTCATAAATGTCAAACAATTTTTTTCCAGCAAGAAAGTAAGTTAATTTAAACCCAGCCAATTCTTTGATAGAATTATAAAAATCAGTACCTGAAATTTTACTCTGTTGTGGGTCAAGTTCGCCTAAAAGATATACAGAAGTTTTTCTAACTTTAATATTTGTAATAACATAAAATATTATACCTAAAATTATCCCTATAATTATCAACAAAGTAGCAAGTTGTGGTTGCCACATACCTATCATATTTTTAACCACAAGAGGATTCCCAGGTAAAGATGGTAAAATAAAATATTTTAACGGTAGTTCAACTGCAAACACACCAAAAATTATACATATTGTTGCTAACACTAAAGTTGGTATATTTTGTGTCCAACTTTGTCGTAATATACGCAATTCTTTTTGTTGACCAGTTGGTCTTGCAAGAAATATTGCATAAGTAAGTTTTACAAAACTTGCTAATGTTAACGCAGAACCAAAAACTGAGAAAATTAAAAAAATAATAGGTAAAACTGACTTGTGGTGTGCAAACTTTTCTAGCAGTGCTTGATATATCATCCATTTTGATACAAACCCGTTAAACGGTGGGACGCCTGAAATTGATAACGCTGAAATTAAAAAACTAAAAAATATCATTGGCATTAATTTAGCATAACCACCTAAACTGTCAAGTTCGCTTGTATTAGAATCTTGTTCCACTGTACCACTTGTTAAAAAAAGGCAGGATTTGTATATTGCATTGTTAAGCATATGGAACAACCCACCTGCTATACCTACAGGATTACCCGTGCCAATACCTAACACCATATAACCTACTTGAGAAACAGCATGGTATGCTAAAAGTTTCCTATACTGATGTTGGACCATCGCCATAAACACTGCAATAATTATAGTCAAAACGCCTATCAACATTACAAAATTTGACAGTTTATAAGATAAATTAAACATATCAACACAAATCCGAACTAAAAAATAAATTCCTAAAAGTTTGTCTAACGACGCAGGTAAAAACGCTACCGTAGGAATAGCAGTAACCTCCGCCATATCTGGAATCCAGCTATGTAGTGGTACTGCACCAGCTTTCGCTAACGCGCCTAAAAGTAAACATATAAAAGACACAACTAAAATTTTGTTTGAAGCAGAAGCTAAAGTTAAATCTATCTTTATATTACTAATATTCATCTGACCTAAGAAATAAAAAAGTATATCAAAACCTAATATCATCAAACAATCAACCGCGCCAATAATGATAAAAGTTTTTTTTGCAGCAGTTGACCCTTGAGAAGTTAAGTTTATCATTAAATACAAAATCAGGCCTGTAATACTCCAGAAAACTAAAAATAAAACAAAGTTGTCAGCATATACAGTAGATATTGATGTACCAATTGTTAAAAGAACATATCCGTAGTATTTATTCACAGCAACTTCGTCTTTTATGAAATATCTTATAGAAGTTAACGAATACACTAAAATAACAATTCCAAAAAATGCTATACTTAAAGATATAAATTTTGCTAAATGGTCAAAATGAAAATATAAAGAATAAACTTCTTGCTGCAAGAACAACAAAATTGTATAAACAAATATTAACCCACCACCTACTATAGAAACAAACTCTGCAAAATATTTTATTTTAACCCTGGATAACGCTAAAATTATCCCACCAAGAATAATTGAAGTAAATAAAATATTATACAACAAGTTCATATTTTACACCTGTCTTTTTATACTTTCAGTTTTTTGTTGAGAAAGTTTTATTAAATCATCCCAAGTGTAAACAACTTTATTTGTACCTATATCCACTGCAACAGACCTTTCAGTACAACAATAACAAGGATCTACAGCAGCTAAAGTTATCGCAGCGTCAGAAATTGTCTGACCTACGGCTGCAACTTTGTTTGATGCTACATTCATATACGACGGAGCACGAATTTTGTGTCTCACAGGACGGTTAGATCCGTCAGAACGAATATAATGGAACACTTCACCACGTGGCGCTTCGTGTCTTCCTATTCCTTCACCTGATTGGATAAAATCAACTTTTATTTCAATATTCCCTTCAGGCTCCTTTTTTAAACCAGACAAACATTGGTTTATTATTTTTATTGATTCATACATCTCTAATATACGAACTACTGCTTTGTCAAAAACATCTCCGTTGTTAAGCACAGGAATATTAAATTCTACCATTCCGTATGCAGCATAAGGATCGTCTCTACGAACATCTATATCTATCCCGCTTGCTCTTGCAGTAGGTCCTACTACACAATATTTTATTGCATCTTCTTTAGTTAACACTCCTACACCTTTAAGTCGTGCATGAATTACAGGGTCGTCCATCACTGCACCTTTAAACATATCAACAACAGGGATTAAGTCGTTGCACATTTTTTCAACCTGCGGAATTAATTCTTTAGTAATATCTTTTCTCACACCGCCAATTTTAAACATAGCATAATGTTGACGGTTACCAGAAATAAGTTCTAATATATCACACACACTTTCTCTATACTTCCATGACCACATCCAAACTGTGTTGTATCCGATAAAATGTCCAGCAAGACCTAACCATAAAAGGTGTGAATGTAACCTCTCAAGTTCGCCTATTATACTTCTAATATATTTTGCACGAACAGGAATGTCTATACCGAGCAAATCTTCTACTGCGTTTACATACGCAAACGGGTGGCTCGTAGAACATATACCACAAATACGTTCTACTAAAAATGTCACTTGGTCAAAATGTTTAGTAGTAGAAAGTTGTTCAATTCCGCGATGGTTATACCCTATCTCTATCTCAATATCTACAACTTTCTCACCATCTACATACAATTTAAAAAATTCTGCTTCTTCTTGTAAAGGATGATACGGTCCTATAGGTATAATTTTTTTTGTATTCATTATTTTTCTCTTAACGGATATTTATCTTTAGGCCAATCGTCAGATAATAAAAGGTGTTTCAAGTTTGGATGACCTTTAAAATTTATACCTAACATTTCCCAAATTTCGCGTTCAATCCATTCCGCTGCTGGGAAAATTTTTGTCAAACTATCAACCTCAGGATTGGTTTTGTCAAGTTTTATTCTTAACGAGACAATTTCGCCCGTAGGGTCGTAACTAAAATGGTAAAGAATCTCAAAATGACTTTCAGAGTCTACGCCAGAAGCTGTAGACAACCTGAACCCTAAATCTTCAAACAAAATTTTTGCAGAATCCACAATGTCCCGTGACAAAATTTCTATATAATACCTTCTTGGATTTTTTTCAAAAAAATTTATAATTTTACTACCAAGAACTTGTTTTACCTGAGGAATTATACTATTTTTTTTCATACATTTGTTTTTCTTCTTTTACTACAGGTACTACAGGAACTTCGGAACCGCCTGACGAAGATAAAATTCCTGATTTCTCAATAATTGTCTCAAGCCGAGATATCCTTCTGTCTATATCCAGTTTTGTAATTATCTCTGCTTGAGTAATTTCAATCCGTTTTACTGAAGATAATAGTTCTTCAATCGCTTTACTATGTTGATTAAGTATTTGTGTATGTTGGTCAAGAATAGTAGTATGACGTTCAAGAATAACAGTATGCTGTTCTAAAACATTACGTTGTTGTTTAATTTCTTCAAACACTTGTTCAAACCGTTTATCTATTTGTTCAAAACGTTTGTCAACTTGTTCAAAACGTTTATCTACTTGTTCAAAACGTTTGTCTATTTGTTGAAACCGTTTATCTACCTGTTCAAAACGTTTATCAACTTGTTCAAAACGTTTGTCTATTTGTTCAAAACGTTTGTTTATATTTTCTAACTCTTTCCTATGATATTCTAACTCAACTTTTATTGCTCTTAATTCGGGAACTAACAAATCTTGAACTATTTCTCTAAACCCTTTAATTATATCTTTCATTAATTCCTCAAAAACTTACTTTTTACTTAATACATTTATCAATTTTGCAAAACCAGCAATAATTGCTTCAGGTTTTGGTGGACAACCTGGAATATACGCCGATACAGGAACTATCTCGTCTACACTACAAGGACTGTTGTAAGAATCTTTAAAAACACCTCTACCACAAGCACAAGTTCCTACCGCTACTACAAAACATGGTTTTGGTGCTTGTTCGTATAAGTATTTCAGTTTTTGCCAGTTTTTATAATTCGGTACACCTGTGACTAACAAAATATCAGCATGTCGTATAGAACCTACAAGTTGTACACCGAACCGTTCCACATCGTACCTCGGTGTTAATACATCAAGAATTTCTATATCACAGTTGTTACACGGAGATAACGCTAAATGGAACACCCAAGGCGATTTTAATAACGATTTTTTTAATAAATTCATACTGTTTTTATTAATGTTAAAATTACACAAAGTAATGCTAAAGGAAACAGTATAAACCAACAAAATTTTATCACTTGGTCAATTTTTAATCTCGGGTTAGTGTTACGTATAAGAGTCATTAGTATAAGGAATAAAATATACTTTATTATAAACGCTAAAACTCCACCTTTGTAATAATAAATTCCTGTAATAAAAGCAGGAATCAAACTAAACATAATTTGTTTTGTAAGTTTTATCAAGCCCAACAACAACCCTGAATATTCTATCATAACACCACTTGCAAGTTCTGTCTCTGCTTCAGAAACATCAAAAGGTACAAGACCAACTTTTGCCTGCAGAGTAATTAACACAATTAAACTCGCTATCACAGTCTCTACAGAAACATTACAGTTGTGCATTATTTCTACAAGTTTTAAACTTTTTGTTTTTAAAATTGCAACTAACAAAGAAGTGATTAACGGCAATTCGTAAGATAACAACAACTTAATTTCTCTTGCCACACCTATAGAAGCAATAACATTATTTGATGAACCACTACCTAAAATTAAAGCAATAGACGGAATTGTTAAAATATAAACCAAAACAATAATATCACCAACAAAACCTTTCTTAAAAAATATTGCTGTCCACAAAATTGTACTCGCTAAAATTACAGATGCTAAACTTATAAACGGTGCTAATATAAACAAAAAATTAGCATCTTGAGGTACCACAACTTCTTTTGCTAAAAGTTTTAAAAAATCGTAGAGATTTTGTAACAATGGCGGACCTTGCCTATATTGTATCCTTGCTGTAAGTTTCCTATCTACATAACCACATATTACAGATAACATAAACGAAAAAAGAAAACCCGGGAAAAATAAATAAAGAAATAAAGAAGTTAAAACATTCATACGGTTTTATCCAAGAACCCATTTTTTAACATGGACTACTAAATTTTTGTTTATTTCATATATATTTTCTTTTTCATCTGGTTGAATTTCAACATACTTTATTGCATTTTCAGGACATGTAAGACTACATAACGGTGGACTTTCTAACGTAGCACGAGTTAAACAAAAATCGCACTGCGAACTTTTATACTCCAAAACATCTTTATAAATAGTTCCGAACGGGCATGCAACTAAACAACTTTTACACGATGTACACCGAAATAAACTTCGTTGTAGAATACCTTCAGAATTTTTAAACAATGCTTCGTTTGGACAACTATTTATACAAAATGCGTCTTCACACCTGCGACAAATAAAATACTGTAACACTTTAGAAAAAAATTTTTCAACACCTTTGTTTAACGATTTTTCTTTAGGTAAATCTTTATAATTATGTGAATGTTTATAAAAATATGAACATTCGGCTTTACATTCTTTACAACTATAACATTTTTCTATATCAATAAAAATTCGTTTCATATTATTCAAACGGTTCAGGAATATTTTTCAACTGTTCCCAAGTAAATACAGGACCGTCTTTACAAATAAAATAACTACCGATCTGGCAATGACCACACTTGCCTAAACCACAACTCATGTTCCGTTCCATAGAAAGATAAATATTTTCTGGTTTAAAACCCATATCTAACAATTTTAAAGTACTAAATTTCATCATTATTGGTGGACCACAAACTACTGCTTTACAATTGGTCGTATTTACATTCACTTTATCAAGTAAACATGTGACTACACCTACTGTTTCGTCCCACTCACCTTGCTCACATTTGTCCACACTACGCAAAATTTCTAACCCTTTAACTTTTCTCCATTCAGGAAATAGATGTTTGTATACAATATCTTGTGGTGTTCTCGCTCCGTAACATAAAACAACTTTTTTATACCTTTTTATGTTCTCAATCAAAGTCAACAACAACGACCTTAACGGTGCCATACCTACACCACCGCCAAGAATTAGAACTTCTTCGGATTCAAACTTTTCCACAGGATAACCTTTACCATAAGGACCACGAACTCCTACAATATCACCTTCTTTCATTGAATGTAAAACTTCCGTCATCCTACCTACACGCATAATAGTTACATCTATCGTTTCTGTCTTATACGGTGAAGACGACGGAGTAAACGGTGCTTCACCTACACCATATACTGTTAATTCTATAAACTGTCCTGTTTGAAACGAAAATTTATCTCCGTTTAACGGTTTAAGTGTGAATGTTTTAATATTTGGCGTCTCTTGTATAATTTTTACAATTTGAAAATTTTTTGGTTGATATATGTTCATAATTATTCACACTAAAACTTGTTCACCTTTGGATAAAACTAAATTCCGGATTACTTTACGCATATCAATTTTTGCAGGGCATACTTCTATACACCTACCACAACCTGTACATCCATAAAAACCAAAATTTTCTTTCCTAAAAACAAATTTGCAAAGATACCTGTTCCTAAACCTCTGAAATTTAAATTTTCTGGGGTTTGCACCGCCTGCAACACGGCCATAACCTGTAGAATGGCAACTGTCCCATACTCGGTCACGAAACTGTTCTTTGTAAGAATTAGAATTTTCCCGAATCAAAAAACAATAACAACTCGGACATATATAGTTACAACCTAAACATTGCACACAGGACAAACTTTCCTTCTTCCATATATCTTGGTGTTGTTCAAAAGAAGATACAATTTTGTAATAAACCTCTTGAGACATACCGGAAGTTTTTTCTTCAATATACTCTTTGTTAAACTCTTTTATTTTTCTTACTGCTAAATTGCGGATATTGTTACGTTTTTCAATATCGTTTTTAGTCGGAGAATCTTTATCTCCAAAATATGTACTTAAGAATTCTTCTCCTTTTTCACTGCCAGATTCTAAAATAAAATTGTTCTCATCAATAAATGATATGTTTATGTCAAATGAAGAAACAGGATAAGGTGTACCTTTAATAATACTACAGAAACAATTCTCTTGTGGATAAGGACAATCAGAGGAAATTATAAACAACTTTTTTTGCCAATAACTGTAGTTCGGGTCTACGTATTCTTCAGTGATAAACATATTGTTTAAAACATTTAATGCATTAATATCACACGATTTTACTCCTACAACGTAAATTGTAGAAATCTGGTTATAAGGAATATCTTGGCTAACAAGATTTTCTTTATGTTTGAACAAAAAAGTTTTTATCGGGTCAATCATACGAATAGAAGTAAATGGTATGTTATAAAAATCTTCTTCTTTGACAACTTTTTTATATCTATAACTTGTGGTGGGTAAATAAAAGATTGTGTCTAAAGAAGATTTTACAAATATTTCTTTTAGTTTGGATACAAAATCTGTATACAATACAACTTTTTGCATAACTGTAACTAAACTCTTAAATTTGTGAAAAAATTCACAACAAGAAAAATACAAAATTTAAACTAAGTTTGTCAATAGGTCGTTGGAAAAAATTATTTCATTGTCAAATTTGTCGCCTGTGATGCAAGAGATTTTGCTAACGCAATTATTATATCCGGCGTAGCCACAAGGTCAATGTTTCTGTTAAAGAAAGGTTCTCCAGGAGTGCCATCGCTATTTTTCCTTACAAAAACTATACTTTCTACTGCAATCTCTTTAAGTACAGTGAATATGTCTTTACTTCCTGCTCCTTTGAAATACTCTACATCTAAAACTTTGCCTGAGTTGTCTATTAAATACACTTCTGTCTGAACCCAAAGAATGTCTTTGTTGCCGTCTGTATCTTTTACAGGTATAGGTATTTCTGCCAAACTCCATAATTTTTTATCTTCTATATCTTTACTTCTTCCTTCTGGAAGTTTACCATCTATATTCTCGTCATAATCAAAATCTATTGTATAAACTACGCCATTGGCATTTTCTATCCAACAGTTTTGAGATTCTAATTTTACAGTTGAACCTTTATCTTTAGTAAAATTTATCTCGCCATAAAATTTATCTTTCGTGTTAGATAGTTCATACGACATCCTCTTTAGATAAAAATCTTCGCTATGGGATGAAATAAATGACGGTAGTTCATTAATCTTCTGTGGCAACTTCATACTAAACTCCATTGTGTAACGGAACAAATCAATCCGAGGTTTCTTCTCTACAATATTCAGGTTGGTTTTGTAATATCCATTATAAACATATTCATTTCTTTTTGTAATATTCAAAAATTCAATAGTTTCTGGAGTAGGACGCGAAATTGTCTGTTCTACACGAGTAAGGTTACCATGACGGTCTATCAAAGTCCTTCCAGTAGAAAAATCTGCTTCTTTTAGCTGCTGGATTATCTCGTTTATGTATACATTATCACTTTTCGCTTGATACACAAATTCTTTGAGTTCTTGTTTTATTTCTTTCAACTGTTCTTTTACTTTTGTTTGTTTTGTTTCTTCTTTTTTTATTTCTTGCAGTTCTTGTTGTTTATCCTGTAATTTGAAAAATTCGTTTTCTATACCCTCCACATCAGCAGGGTTAACAGAATTTTTAGCACCTATCCCTTCTGCTGAACATTGACATTGTTCATACGGGTTAACTTCTATTTCTCTACCTAACAAATCTGAAAACATTACTTTACCTTCTATAACTATCACACCTGATACTCCATTTTCATACCAAAGAATAAATTCAGTCCCACGAATTGAAACTACAGAAACTGGAGTTTTTATCTCAAACACTTGACCTAATTTTAACGGTTTAACTTTGGTTTTTACCTTACCTGATTCAAGTTGTAACCCTATAATCTCTGCTAATTTGTTTATACCAATTTCAGTATTTTCAGACAATGTTATACTACTTCCGTCAGAGAAAAGTAGTATTACTTTACTTTTTTGATAAGTTTTTATTCTACTGTTCTCAGGTAATAACATACCAACAGATACAGGTTGCCATTGTGACGCTGCTATGTTAACCATTACTTTACCTTCATAATTTGATACAACTACATCTTCACCAAAACAAAACACACTAATAATCAATAACGACATAATATAAAAAATTTTATTTTTCATAAACTTTTAAAACCTCCTTTAAGGTTTAAATAAAAATTCTATTCTAGAAACATACAAAAATATATTTATAAAACTCAACCTTGAGTTGGTTTATACCAAAAATATACTAAAATAAAAGATTGTTTTTATATACGAAAAAACCAACACTTACTATTTAAATGTGATTTTTGTCACATACCAGAATTCCCAAAATATCTAATTTAACAAGTAAGATGGAAACACCCAGCTAACATTTTTGTCTTTTGAGGATATAACAAATTAAATTTTTTTACTGCACTAACAGTGTCTAACGAATACAACTGTATATTGTTTTGTTTACAATAATCTGTAACTTCAGGAAGAACTTTCATCATAGAATTTGCACCACAACCTACTATTAGTATCTGCGGGTTGGTTTCAAGAAGATCTTTAATATCTTCAATACACAAACAATGCCCTTCTTTCCTCCACCAGTTTGGTATTATTTTACCTGCAAAAATTTTTATATCTGAAGTATAAATTTTTTGGTTAATTATTATTTTCCCGAACTCGTAATGCTCAATTTTAATCTCGGCCATAAAAAGTTGTCTTTACGCAACAACTTTGTAGACTGTATCACCTTTCCTACATTTATCTATAACCTTAATCCCTACAGAATCACCTTTTTTTGCTGAAGAAACATTTTTGTGTTCAATCTGCATAGATTCCACTGTCTGCTGAAAATCTGTCGTATGACCTTTAATATGTATCACATCGCCAACATTAAGTTCACCATCAAGTTTCACCGCTATAACACCTATCTTTGCAAAATAATCCTCCACAACACCTATCTTCTCTTCCATACCCCCCTCCT